>WFTT01000049.1 GCA_015485335.1 Robiginitomaculum sp. | reverse complement strand
CCCTGTTTGATGGCCTGTTCTTTAATTCCGAACGCTATGATCTGTCCGCCGTTGGCCGGGTGAAGATGAATATGCGTCTGGATCTGGATTGCCCTGATGATGTGCGTACTCTGCGTAAAGAAGACATTCTGGCGGTTCTGAAAACCATGGTTGATTTGCGTGATGGCCGCGGCATTGTTGATGACATCGACAATCTGGGCAATCGCCGGGTGCGCTCGGTTGGCGAACTGATGGAAAATCAGTATCGCGTTGGCCTGCTGCGCATGGAACGCGCCATTCGTGAACGCATGGGCAGTGTTGATCTGGAAACGGTCATGCCGCACGATCTGATCAATGCCAAACCGGCTGCGGCGGCGGTACGTGAATTCTTTGGCTCATCCCAGCTGTCGCAATTCATGGATCAGAACAATCCGCTTTCTGAAATTACGCACAAACGCCGCGTCTCTGCGCTTGGGCCAGGCGGCCTGACCCGCGAACGGGCGGGCTTTGAAGTGCGCGACGTGCACCCGACCCATTATGGCCGCATCTGCCCGATTGAAACGCCCGAAGGGCCAAATATCGGTCTGATCAATTCATTGGCCACCTTTGCGCGTATCAACAAATACGGCTTTATCGAAAGCCCGTACCGCAAGGTGAAAAACGGCAAGCTGACCGAGGAAGTGGTTTATCTCTCCGCTATGGAAGAGGCCAAATACTCGATCGCCCAAGCCAACGCCCACCTTGATGACAAGGGTGTCTTTGAGCACGAATTGGTGACCTGTCGGGTGGCCGGTGATGTGATCTTGGTGCCGCGTGAAAATGTGGATTTCATCGACGTATCCCCAAAACAGGTGGTCTCGGTTGCCGCGGCATTGATTCCATTTTTGGAAAACGACGATGCCAACCGCGCCCTGATGGGGTCGAACATGCAACGCCAGGCGGTGCCTTTGGTCGAGGCCGAAGCTCCCTTGGTTGGTACCGGTATGGAAGCTGTGGTGGCCCGCGATTCACGCGCCGCCGTGGTATCGCGCCGAAATGGTGTGGTCGAACAGGTTGATGCCCGCCGCATTGTGGTGCGTGCCACCGACAATACCGATATGGATAAATCCGGGGTTGATATTTACAACCTGCTGAAATTCCAGCGTTCAAACCAGAATACCTGCATTAATCAGCGCCCGCTGGTCAAAGTTGGTGATGTGGTGGAAAAGGGCGATATCATCGGTGATGGTCCGTCCACCGATCTTGGCGAATTGGCACTGGGCCGCAACGTGCTCGTCGCGTTTATGCCCTGGAATGGCTATAACTACGAAGATTCGATCCTGATTTCGGAACGCATTGTGCGTGATGACGTCTTCACCTCGATCCACATTGAAGAGTTCGAAGTGGCTGCCCGTGATACCAAGTTGGGGCCAGAAGAAATCACCCGCGATATTCCAAATGTCGGCGAAGAAGCCCTGCGTAATCTGGATGAAGCCGGGATCGTGGCCATTGGGGCCCGTATTAATCCGGGTGACATTCTGGTCGGCAAGGTAACGCCCAAGGGCGAATCGCCCATGACGCCAGAAGAAAAGCTGCTGCGCGCCATTTTTGGTGAAAAAGCCTCTGATGTGCGTGATACCTCCCTGCGCCTGCCACCGGGTGTGGCCGGTACCGTTGTGGAAGTGCGGGTGTTTAACCGCCATGGCGTGGACAAAGACCAGCGCGCCCTGACCATTGAACGTCAGGAAATTGAACGTCTGGGCCAGGATCGCGATGACGAACTGGCCATTCTGGAACGTTCTATCTTTGGTCGTCTGCATGATCTGCTGGTTGGCAAGGTTTCGGTCTCCGGGCCGAAAGGTTTTGCCAAGGGCGAGATCAAGGAAGAGGCGCTGGCCGAACTGCCTAGCCGTCAGGACTGGTGGAAAATTGGCCTTGGCGATGACAAGGCTATGGCCGAAGTTGAAGCGCTCAAAAAGCAATATGACGATGCCAAAGCCCGTCTGGATGCCCGCTTTGACGACAAGGTTGACAAGCTGCAACGTGGCGACGAACTGATGCCGGGCGTGATGAAAATGGTCAAAGTTTTTGTCGCGGTGAAGCGCAAGTTGCAACCGGGCGATAAAATGGCCGGGCGTCACGGCAATAAGGGTGTGATTTCCAAGATCAATCCCATCGAGGATATGCCTTATCTGGAAGATGGGACGGCGGTGGATGTCGTGCTGAACCCACTGGGTGTGCCGTCACGGATGAATGTGGGGCAGATTTTGGAAACCCATATGGGCTGGGCTTCGGCGGGTCTGGGCAAACAGATTGCCGAAGTTTACGAGGCCTATCAGCGCTCTGGCGAGATTAAGGCGCTGCGCGATAAACTTGGTGATATTTATGGCGAGACCATAAAACTTCCCCGTAAAAACGAGGAAATTGCAGAGCTTGCCGGTAATCTGACCAAGGGCGTGCCCATTGCCACCCCGGTGTTTGATGGGGCGCACGAGGACGATATTTGTGAAATGCTCAGCAAAGCTGGTCTGGATTCATCCGGTCAGGTCGAACTGCATGATGGCCGCACCGGCGAGAAGTTCTCTCGCAAAGTGACGGTCGGATACAAATATATCCTCAAACTGCACCACCTTGTGGATGATAAGATTCACTCTCGCTCGATTGGCCCCTACAGCCTCGTTACCCAGCAACCTTTGGGCGGCAAGGCACAATTTGGTGGCCAGCGCTTTGGGGAAATGGAAGTGTGGGCGCTCGAAGCCTATGGCGCGGCCTATACCCTGAAGGAAATGCTCACCGTCAAATCTGATGATGTGGCCGGGCGGACCAAGGTCTATGAAGCGATTGTTCGCGGTGATGACGCTTTTGAAGCGGGCATACCCGAAAGCTTTAACGTCCTTGTCAAGGAAATGCGCTCGCTGGGCCTCAATGTCGAATTGAAGAACAGCTAAGCAGATTTAAGACGTGAGGTTCGCCCCCGGGCGGCCTCACTCTCACCGGCGAATGGAGACCGGCACTATGAACCAACCCGTAAACAACGATGTGATGAACATTTTTAATCCGAATGCCGAAGCGCCCAGCTTTGATCGCATTCGTATATCGCTGGCCAGCCCGGAGAAGATCCTGTCCTGGTCACATGGCGAGATTAAAAAGCCTGAGACGATCAATTACCGGACGTTCAAGCCAGAACGGGACGGCCTGTTTTGTGCGCGCATCTTTGGTCCCGTAAAGGATTACGAATGCCTGTGCGGCAAATACAAGCGTATGAAGTACAAGGGCATTATCTGTGAAAAATGTGGTGTTGAGGTTACCCTGCAACGGGTGCGCCGCGAACGCATGGGCCATATCGAACTGGCCGCACCGGTAGCGCATATCTGGTTCCTAAAGTCCCTGCCAAGCCGCATTGGTCTGACCCTGGATATGATGCTCAAAGATATCGAACGGGTTCTTTATTTTGAACAATATCTAGTGCTTGAGCCGGGGCTGACGCCGCTGGAAGAGCGTCAATTGCTGACCGAGGAAGAATATCTTCAGGCCCAGGCCGATTTTGGTGAGGACAGCTTCACCGCTGGTATTGGTGCCGAGGCCATTCGCGAACTTCTGATCAATCTGGATCTGGAAGAAGAAGCGGCCAAGCTGAAGGTTGATATTGCGGAAACCGGTTCTGAGCTGAAGCTGAAGAAATATGTCAAACGCCTCAAACTGATTGAGAGCTTTATTGAATCTAAAAACCGCCCGGAATGGATGATCCTGACCGTGGTGCCGATCATTCCGCCAGAGCTGCGCCCACTGGTGCCGCTGGACGGTGGTCGTTTTGCCACGTCGGATCTAAATGATCTTTATCGCCGGGTGATCAACCGGAACAACCGCCTTAAACGCCTGATGGAACTGCGCGCGCCGGATATTATTATCCGTAACGAAAAGCGCATGTTGCAGGAATCCGTGGATGCTCTTTTTGACAATGGCCGTCGTGGCCGGGTGATTACCGGGGCGCACAAACGCCCGCTGAAATCCCTTGCCGATATGCTGAAGGGCAAACAGGGCCGTTTTCGTCAGAACCTTCTGGGTAAACGCGTGGATTATTCCGGGCGTTCCGTGATTGTGGTGGGACCGGATCTGAAACTGCACGAATGTGGCCTGCCCAAGAAAATGGCGCTGGAACTGTTCAAGCCGTTTATCTATGCGCGTCTTGATGCCAAAGGCCTGTCGGGTACCGTCAAGGCCTCGAAAAAGCTGGTGGAAAAAGAACGCCCCGAAGTCTGGGACGTACTGGACGAGGTTATTCGCGAGCACCCGGTTTTGCTGAACCGGGCGCCAACCCTGCACAGACTAGGTATTCAGGCGTTTGAGCCAAAACTGATTGAAGGCAAGGCCATTCAATTGCACCCGCTGGTCTGTGCGGCGTTTAATGCCGACTTTGACGGCGACCAAATGGCCGTTCACGTGCCCTTGTCTCTGGAAGCGCAACTCGAAGCGCGCGTGTTGATGATGTCCACCAACAACATTCTCAGCCCGTCCAATGGTCAGCCGATCATTGTGCCGTCACAGGATATCGTGCTGGGCCTTTATTACATGTCACTGGAAGCCGACAAGCAGCCGGGCGAGGGCATGATCTTTGCCGACATGGCCGAGATTGACTCGGCGCTGGATGCCGGTGTGATCAAACTGCACACCAAGATCAAGGCGCGCTGGGTTAGCCAGGACGCCGATGGCAATATCGTGCGCAGTATTGTGGAAACCACGCCTGGTCGTATGCGTATTGCCGACCTGCTGCCACGTAATGCTAAGGTGCCATTCGAGCTGACCTCGCAATTGATGACCAAAAAGGCCATTGGTAGCCTGATCGACGTGGTGTATCGCCATTGTGGTCAGAAGGCGACGGTGATTTTCTGTGACCGTCTGATGCGTCTTGGTTTCCGTGAAGCCTGTAATGCGGGCATTTCCTTTGGCAAGGATGACATGGTTATTCCTGACGAGAAAAAAGTTCTGGTGGAAGAAACCCGTCAACTGGCTGCTGATTACGAACAGCAATATTCCAACGGTCTGATCACCCGCGGTGAAAAATACAACAAGGTGATCGATGCTTGGGCCAAATGTACTGACCGTGTGGCCGATGCGATGATGGATGCGGTTTCGGCCATTAAAAAAGGCGTGCCAAGCGAGCAAAGTGTCAACTCTGTCTATATGATGGCTCACTCTGGGGCGCGGGGTTCCAAGAACCAGATGAAGCAATTGGCCGGTATGCGCGGCCTGATGGCCAAGCCATCTGGCGAAATTATTGAAACGCCGATTATTTCCAACTTTAAGGAAGGCCTGACGGTTCTGGAATACTTCTCCTCAACCCACGGTGCCCGTAAGGGGCTGGCCGATACGGCGCTGAAAACCGCCAACTCCGGTTACCTGACCCGCCGTCTGGTGGATGTTGCCCAGGATTGTATCGTCACCGAACAGGATTGTGGTACCAGCGCTGGTATTCAGCTCAAGGCCGTGGTCGATGCCGGTGAAGTTGTGGTCTCGCTGGGTACCCGGGTTCTTGGCCGGGTCTGTGCCGAAGATGTAGTAGATCCTGCCAGTGGTGACGTGATTGCCGCCCGCGATACCTATATTGACGAAAAACTGGCCGAAGCCATTGATGAAGCCGATGTGCTGTCCATCAAGGTGCGCTCGCCCCTGACCTGTGAAACCACGTCCGGGATCTGTGCCACCTGTTATGGTCGCGACCTGGCCCGGGGGATCCCGGTCAATGTTGGTGAAGCCGTTGGCGTGATTGCCGCCCAGTCCATTGGGGAGCCGGGCACGCAATTGACCATGCGGACCTTCCACATTGGGGGTACCGCGCAGGTGTCTGAACAATCCTTTATCGAGGCTGCTCACGAAGGGAAGGTTAAATATAAAAACCGTGCCACCGTGAAAGACGCCTCTGGCGCCTATGTGGTCATGAACCGGCAAATGCAGGTGGCGGTTGTGGATGCCAATGGCAAGGAGCGCGAAAGCTATAAGCTGCTTTATGGGGCGCGCCTGCCGCATAATGAAGGCAAAAAGGTCAAACGCGGCGATCGTCTAGCAGAATGGGATCCGTATACCACACCGATTATCACCGAAGCCGGTGGGACCATTAAATTGCTGGACGTGATTGACGGCGTCTCCGTTAAGGACGAAATGGACGAAGCTACGGGGATTTCCTCGCGGGTGATTATTGACTGGCGTTCCCATACCCGGGGCACGGGTGTCCAGCCGACCATTGCCATTCTGGATGATGATGGCGAACCGGTGAAATTCTCCGGTGGTCGTATTGCCAACTATATGCTGGCGGTCGGGGCCATTATCTCGGTTAATGACGGTGATGTGGTCAAACCGGGCGATGTAATTGCCCGTATCCCGACCGAAGGTGCCAAAACCCGTGATATTACAGGTGGTTTGCCACGGGTGGCCGAGCTGTTCGAGGCGCGCAAGCCCAAGGATCACGCTATCATCGCCGATATTGATGGTCGGGTTGAATATGGCCGCGATTACAAGAACAAGCGCCGTATCTCTATTGTCCCTGAGGATGAGACCCAGGAAACTTCGACCTATCTGGTTCCCAAGGGCAAGCACTTGACCGTGCAGGACGGTGATATGATCCAGCGCGGCGAATACCTGTTGGATGGCAATCCTGCGCCGCACGATATTTTGCAGATTATGGGCGTTGAGGCGCTGGCTGAATATCTGGTGGATGAAATCCAGGAAGTGTACCGTTTGCAGGGCGTGCCGATTAATGACAAGCACATTGAAACCATTGTGCGCCAGATGCTGCAAAAGGTCGAAGTCACTGATGGTGGCGAAACCGGCCTTCTGAAGGGCGAACAAATGGATCGTCATGACTTTGCCAAGATCCAAGAAAAAGCCGAAGCCGAAGGCAAAGCCCCGGCCAAAGCCAATCCGGTCTTGCTGGGGATTACCAAAGCCAGCCTGCAAACCAAGTCGTTCATTTCGGCGGCTTCGTTCCAGGAAACCACGCGGGTTCTGACCCAGGCGGCGGTAGAAGGTAAAACCGATAATCTGGAAGGGCTGAAAGAAAACGTCATCGTTGGGCGTCTGATCCCGGCCGGTACGGGCAGCACGCTGCGCCATTATCAGGAAATTGCTGATGGTCGCGACATGAAGGCCTTGGCCGAACGCGAGGCCGCCCGGGTCAGTGCCGAAGAGGCACTGCCGGACGAAATTGCCAAGGCAGCCGATTCGGAAGGCGGGGCCTGATTGCCCGCTTTGTTTTTGAAAACCAGAAAAAGGCCGCTGGATATTCCGGCGGCCTTTTTTGTGAACGGGTTATCGATTGCGGAAGGTTTAGACTGGCACGACCCGACAAACAGGCCAAAAGCACCGACGTATCAAGGAGCAGTCAGACTCATCATGATATAACCGCCGGTGACCACCATATCAGCATTCATCGCCTATCCGTTATTGCTAGCATCATGATCTTGTCTAAGAGAGTAGAGGCTTAATCAATTTTTCTGTAGAAATATTTATCACCGGCACGGGTGGTCAATGCTAAGGTTGGATCGCCATTGTAGTCATTGAAAACCTCATAGGTCCACTGTCCATTGGTCCCGTCTGCCCAATTGATGTTCAAGCGTGCCCCATTGGTGGCCCAGGCACCGTAGTCAGGCGGATTGTCACCACCTCCGCGCAGGGAAACCCCTGCCGTGCCGCCAGCAATCACGGCACCAGAACCCCAGGCAACCGTGCCATTGGCGGAAAAAACCCATTTGCTTGCGCTTTCTATATAAATCCCACCGCTGCCATGGTTTTTGCGGGACATCCAGGCCCCAACCAGATCATTGGCATGGCCGCCAGAGGGCATGCCTGCCTGCGGCAGGTTTTGAGGGCTTGCCGGGGCAGCGCCGGGGGCTGCCGTGGTTACGGTCACAGTGTTGCCAATGGCGGCGACTGCTTGCTGATAGGCTTCAAACATTTCAGGCGGTGAAAAAGTGGTCAATATGATGGCGATGTTGTCTTGGGCCACCATGCCCACCATGAAACTTTTCCTATTCTCGCCATCATCAATGTAATGGAAGGTGTTGTAGACGATATGCCCCTGTTCTCTGGTCGCCTTGCCATCTGGAATGAGGTCAATACCTTTATAGGTAACGGTCTGGTTCATCTCTTTCGCCAGAGATTCGTAATCCGCTGTGCCGATCTGGATAATCATGGTGTTATTGTCTTTGTCGATCAGCGACACAATACCAACAGACAACTCGTGCAGGGGTGTGTCCTTACTGGCCATAGCAATGGTATTGTCTGGCAGGGTAAAGCTTACTCCGCCATCCGGGTATTCCATCTTGGTGCCGCCAAGATACACTTGGCCAGCTTGGGGCACCTCAGCCTTGGCCGGTGTCATCCATAAAACAAGTGTTCCGGTAATCAAGAACGACAAGCACCATCCTACAATCGAGCCGACTACTTTTTTATGCATTGTCTTTCCTTTTCAATTCAGATGGTGCCCAAGTTCACAAATGAACGCCTCGGCCAGCACTTTCATTATGGAGTCGTGCGCTGCAAGGTCCATTCTACCAATCGCTCTGGTGTCGCTCTAAGTGGCGCGGTTTCGTCGGGTGTCACGCCAGGGAGGAAGGAAGCAGCTTTTTCGGTGAGGCTGTTGCACTTGCTGGTTTCAATATATCGCGCAGCATAGAATAGCGGGGTGTTGTACTGAAAGTTGAACAGATCATCATTGATCTGGCCGGTTGCTGAAAAGCGACCGTTGATACCCTGGCCTTCAATCTGGATGCGACCATCAGGCAGTTTTCGCCATTCCACGGGGGATTCAAGGCTCTCGTCCTTAAAATTATACATGGTAATAGTCCGTTCTCCGTTGTTCACGGGACCACCCCTACACTTTCTCTTTAGGGTTCGAACAACCCCGATCAGGGGCACAGTCTCGCGATAGGTGCCGCTACCCTGATCTGCAAACTCGTAATTGTTCAAAGTCAGTGAAACTGTGCCAGTAGTGAATATATTGTCGGCAGGATTTGTGCCGATATGCCACAGGGAATCGCCTTGAAAGGTAAGTTTTGGATCGACGATTTTATAGTTATCATCCAGGGTTTTCGGTTTCCCGCCGCGCTGGAATACAACCAGTCTGGCCCCGTCATGGCCGGTATAGTCAGAAGTCGTGATTTGCGCCACGGCGCGGGTATCGGTCTGCTCAACGACTCTCAAATTAATGGCGTGATTGTTTTCCCCCTGAAGCTGGACCGTCAGGCCAGGTTGAAAATCACGCCCCTCGACCACTAATGTCTGGCCAGGATGCGCAATACCCTGCGGGTTCCAGCCCGTTACGTCCGGCTCAGGCCCAGGTGTTCCGGTATCAACACGTGAGACACCTGTTTCGGCAAGGCGAGCACCGGATCGTGCAACACCATGCCGGGTAACGGTTGTAACCGCATGTTGTCTTGGTAGGACATTTCCCTGTTGCGGTTTCTGCCGCGATGATGACCCAATGCCTGATGGTCGCGTATTGCCACGAGAGGAAGCACCGGGTTGCGTCCTGGTCCCGTCAGTGTGTGTGGCGGAGGGCTTGCCAGCGCGTTGCGACGGGGGGCGAACAACAGGCCGCCGGGTTGGTTGGGGATAGTTGCCTGCCGCCTGCAATCGTGCCGTGTTAATGGTAATGGCGGCTTGTCGGCCACGCCTAATGGCGCCCTGAACAGCGTTGATGGGGGCAGTGCCTACTGCGCGTGTGGCCGGATCCTGACTGGACGAGGAATAGACCAGAAGCGGGCCATTGGCCGACTTTTTTACATAAAGCGTGCAAACATAAGAGGTCACGTTGTCAAGACTTTTGCCCGCAAAAAGATTGGCGCGGGCTATAGTCATAGTGACTTTTTGGCTGACTTTGCGTGAAGCTGGAACGGCTATATCAGGACGAGCCGCGCCAAGTTCATTGGCATTGCTTGTCACACTGCCGGTGAACACCGCGCACATTGGGGCAACAAACTTGATGCCCGGGTTGATGTTTGTCACATTTAGCGGCACGTGAAAGGTAATCGATTGAAGCGTTTCAGCCCTTGCTACCGATGGTGCGAACGCCCAGGCCCAGACAAGAATGAATGAAATCAAGGCCATCCATAAACCGCCACGATAATTTGTCATTTATATCCCCTTTGCCCCGCTAACAGAATAGGCAACTTGTTAGTTTCTGGCAACTATTTATTAAACGGCTGGAGCCTTGGTCGCCGCTTTTACTTTATCTTATTTTATCCGCAAATTTTTAGTCAGGATTTTCCAATAAGCCAAAATAAAAATGCCAAAGGCCAATACCCAGAACACGCCTGACAGGGAGTAATAAATCGGCATGTTGGTGATTGATCCGCCAACCCGCAACAAGGCGGCGATGGTGATGGCGACATATATCAATGTGTTGGGCAAATCCGCCTTTAGGGGCAGGCCGCTATGGCCGCGGCTGGCGCGGCTCATAACCCCTAAGATCATGGTGCTGAACGCCCCGGCGGTGAAGGCGTGAACCGCGGCGCTTTGGGGGACTAGGCCTAAAAAAATATGCGCGCTTAGCAGGCCAAAGCCGATGCCGATCCACAAATAGCCCACATGAAGCACCCACAACATGGGCTCATCCAATATGGCCAAACCCCGCCATCGGCTCAGACGTTCAAAATGCAGGGCGCTGGCCACCAGAGTTAAGCCGCCGGCCAACAGGCTGAGCGGAAACAAGACCCAGACGATGGCGGTCAAAACCGTTACCACCAGCGTAAAGCGATCGGTATTGGTAACCGGATTTGGCAATTTGTCTTCGCCGCGACGGTTCAGCACATTGCGGGTAAAGCTGGGTATGATCCGCCCCCCGATCAGTGCAATCAGCGTTACCAGAACCATTACCCCCATGCGTTCGGCCAGCGTAGTATCCGCCGTTGTAGAGGCATATTGCCAGTGGAACAGTATATTTGCCGCGGCCAACAAGGTGATAAGCGCTGCGGTTTTAAGGTTGCGCCAGTTTTTCCCGGCAATGATTTCGCGCCAGATCGCGGCCCCAAGAACCACTAGATAGGCAGAATCAATCAGGCCGGTGCCAACGGGGCCAAGCACATCTGGCATCAGCATCACCACACGGCCGGCCAGCCACAATAGCGCCAGGATGCCCAAAGGCAGGCCGCGCACCGGCAGACGACTGGTCCAGTTGGGAATCGCCGTCAGGATAAAACCGCCCATGGCGGCTCCGGCAAAGCCAAAAATCATTTCATGAGCATGCCAATTGGTGCTGAGCACCATGACCGGCGGTAATATGCCTAGCCATTCGCATAACCAGATCGTTACGGCGAGCACCGCCCATATTCCGGCCCCCAAAAAGAAAGGGCGAAAGCCCTGAGAGAAAAAGGCCGGGCCGGCATAATCACGGCGCGCGGCGATTCGCGGGGGAGGGTTCGAATCGTCTGTTTTTTTGGTCATGGATGGCTCCTGCGCTGTGGCCCGGGCTTGGTGGCAAGATTTGGGTGTAAATTGCCGATTCGTGCAATCCGATGGCTATGCGGCATAGTATCCTGATGATAATAATGTGCATAGAGGGCGCATTTGCACGCATTTGCGCTCTTGACCGGGACAATTTCCGAGACTAGGTTCCGCGCTCGTTCCAAAGGCTGGCTGTAATCTTACCAGATTAGACGCTGTCCGGAACATCGAAAAATTGGGGATGTCCCCCGTGAGTGCCGCGTGCTTTTTAAGGTGCGTGGTCGTTGTTTTGCCGACAGTGCGCCCGTGTACTGAGCGGTTGTTTTTTTTGGACGCAAGTCCGCGCAAGAAGGATTGAGGCTTTATGGCGACAATCAATCAGCTCGTACGCAAACCGCGTAAGCCGAAAGTAAAGCGCAACAAGGTGCCGGCCCTGATGGCCTGCCCACAGCGCCGTGGTGTGTGCACACGTGTTTATACAACCACACCTAAGAAGCCAAACTCGGCTTTGCGTAAAGTGGCTAAGGTCCGTTTGACCTCTGGGCACGAAGTGGTGAGCTATATTCCTGGCGAAGGTCATAACCTGCAAGAGCACTCTGTGGTGCTTATTCGCGGCGGCCGGGTCAAGGATTTGCCGGGTGTTCGTTATCATATTCTGCGGGGTGTCCTGGATACCCAAGGTGTTAAGGATCGTCGCCAGCGTCGTTCCAAATACGGCACCAAGCGGCCTAAATAAGAGAGAAGGTGGTATAGATGTCACGCCGTCACCGCGCCGAGAAACGGGAAGTCCACGCGGACCCCAAGTTTGGCGACCAAACCCTGACCCGTTTTATGAACTATGTTATGCGCGATGGTAAAAAATCCACCGCGGAAAAGATCGTTTATGGGGCACTCGAGATAGTCGAGGATAAAACCCGCCGCGAACCGCTGCCGCTTTTTCATGAAGCGCTGGAAAACGTGGCACCTGGCGTAGAAGTGCGTTCGCGCCGCGTCGGTGGTGCCACCTATCAGGTGCCGGTTGAGGTTCGTCCTGATCGTAAAAAGGCCCTGGCCATTCGCTGGCTGGTGGGCGCGGCCCGCAGCCGTAACGAGCATACCATGCGTGAGCGCCTTGCTGGCGAACTGATGGATGCGGCAAGCAATCGTGGTAACGCTGTGAAAAAGCGTGAAGACACCCACCGGATGGCCGAGGCCAACCGTGCATTTTCACATTACCGCTGGTAGCGGCGAAATAAGAGTTTAAGGCAATGGCCCGTTCGCATAAAATCGAAGATTACCGCAATTTTGGGATTATGGCGCATATTGATGCCGGTAAGACCACGACGACCGAGCGGATTCTCTATTATTCCGGCAAGTCTCACAAGATTGGTGAAGTGCATGATGGTGCCGCCACCATGGACTGGATGGAACAAGAGCAGGAGCGGGGGATTACCATTACCTCTGCCGCGACCACGACGTTCTGGAACGGCAAGCGCCTGAACATCATTGACACTCCCGGTCACGTGGATTTCACCATTGAGGTTGAGCGTTCCTTGCGGGTGCTGGATGGCGCGATTGCGCTTCTGGATGCCAATGCTGGTGTTGAACCTCAAACCGAAACGGTATGGCGTCAGGCTGACAAATACCGCGTGCCGCGGATGATCTTTGTCAACAAGATGGACAAGATTGGCGCTGACTTCTTTATGTCCTACGAAATGATCGAGGATCGTCTGGGCGCCAATGCGCTGGCGATCCAACTGCCGATCGGTTCTGAGAACGACTATAAAGGGCATGTCGATCTTCTGAAAATGAAGGCGATTGTCTGGTCAGGCGAAGCGCTGGGCGCAGAGTATTCCGAAGAGGAAATTCCGGCTGAGCTGGTCGATCAGGCCAAAGAATGGCGTGAAAAGCTTGTTGAAAAAGCGCTGGAAGTCGATGACGAAGCCATGGAAGCCTATCTTGAGGGTGAAGAGCCTTCGGTAGAAAAGCTGATGGCGATGATCCGCAAGGGTACCATCGACAATACGTTTGTGCCGATCCTGTGTGGTACTGCCTTTAAGAACAAGGGTGTTCAGCCGCTTCTGGATGCCGTTGTTGATTATCTGCCGTCTCCGGTCGATATTCCCGCCATTAAGGGTGTGGACGTCAAGACCGGTGAAGAGATTGAGCGTCATGCCTCTGATGATGAGCCGCTTTCCATGCTGGCTTTCAAAATCATGAATGACCCGTTTGTGGGAACGCTGACCTTTGCGCGGATTTATTCGGGCAGACTGGAAGCAGGCGTAACGCTGGTCAACTCGGTTAAGGAGCGTAAAGAGCGCATTGGCCGTATGCTGGAAATGCACTCTAATTCCCGTGAAGACATCAAGGAAGCTTTTGCCGGTGACATTGTTGCCATTGCAGGTCTGAAACAGACCACCACTGGGGATACCCTTTGTGACCCGCAAAGCCAGGTTATTCTGGAGCGGATGGAATTTCCCGAGCCGGTGATTGAGATCGCCATTGAGCCTAAAACCAAGGCTGATCAGGAAAAGCTGGGCATTGCGCTTCAGCGTCTGGCCGCCGAAGATCCTTCTTTCCGTGTTCATACGGACGAAGAATCCGGTCAGACCATTATTGCTGGTATGGGTGAGTTGCACCTGGACATTCTGGTTGATCGTATGAAGCGTGAATTTGGCGTTGAGGCCAATATCGGCCAGCCGCAGGTGGCTTATCGTGAAACGCTGGGGCAGGCTGCTGATATTGATTACACGCACAAGAAACAGTCTGGTGGTTCTGGTCAGTTTGCACGCGTCAAAATCACGTTCGAACCTCTTCCTGCAGGCGAGGGCGAACATTTTGAATCCAAGGTTGTTGGCGGTAATGTTCCCAAGGAATACATTCCGGGTGTTGAAAAGGGCATTAGCCAGATCGCTGCTACCGGTATTCTGGCCGGCTTCCCGCTGATCGACTTTAAGGCAACGTTGTATGATGGCGCCTATCACGATGTTGATAGCTCCGTCATGGCCTTTGAAATTGCTGGCCGCGCCGCCTTGCGCGAAGCGAAAAACCAGTGTGCGCCGAAATTGCTTGAGCCGATTATGAAGGTTGAAGTGGTTACGCCGGAAGATTACACCGGCTCGGTTATTGGCGATCTGAATTCCCGTCGCGGGCAAATCCAGAATCAGGAAGTGCGCGGCACCGCCAATGTTATCAATGCAATGGTTCCGCTGGCCAATATGTTTGGCTATGTGAACCAATTGCGCTCCATGTCCCAGGGACGGGCACAATACACCATGCAATTCGACCATTACGAGCCGGTACCCAAGGCCGTGGCCGAAGAAGTTATCGCGAAGCACGCTTGAACGGCGTCTTAAACGAGAAGAAGTGAGACAAACAAATGGCTAAAGAGAAGTTTGAACGCAACAAGCCGCACGTAAACGTTGGCACGGTTGGTCACGTTGACCACGGCAAGACGACGTTGACGGCGGCGATCACGAAGTATTTTGGTGAGTATAAGGCGTATGATGCGATTGATGCGGCACCTGA
>WFTT01000048.1 GCA_015485335.1 Robiginitomaculum sp. | reverse complement strand
GGCCAACCAGTATGGACCCCGGATCAAGTCCGGGGTGACACGTATTGCTTTACCTGATTTGAAAACGCCGTTTTAGTGCCAACGCCTTCGTCATACCGACGAAAGTCGGTATCCAGAGCTAACTGGTAACTGGATTCCGATTTACATCGGAATGACGCTGTTATTTTGGGGGACCAGATATGAAACCATCGTTTCAGCATTACCCCTTCTTCGTCATCCCGGCCCAGGAGCCGGGATCCATCGGACGGTGCAGGCGTCATGTACCCCCATAAGGGGAAAAAGAGTCTAAGTTTTCCCTTGCCTTAAAGATTAATTTTGTTAAGGATTTAACCGGACGCGTGAAAATAAATTATAATATACGCGCCATTGGGGAAACAAAAAGGGGAGTACACGATGTCTACAGCTAAAATAATATGGATCATTGGCGCCTTGGCGGCCATTGTATTGGCATTTATGGATACTGGCTATGATGCCGCTATTATTGCCGTACTGGGCCTGGCCGGTGGTTTCTTCGTTGATAAGGATCACCGCGTAGGATTAATTGTTGCGGCGATTTTCCTGTCAGCCGGATCCGGTGCCTGGGGGCCGATCCCCGCCATTGGTGATTATCTGAATGCCATCTGGGCGAGCTATGGCGGTTTGCTGGCCGCGGCCTCCTTGATGGCCATTGGCCGCACCACGTATGAGCGTCTGAAACCTTAACGGTAGAATACGATCAAAGAAAAACGGGCACTTTTGGAGTGCCCGTTTTTTTGTATCTGGGGGTTGGCTGCCTAGAGCCCGGCAAGGCAGACGTTCTTGATCTCGACAAATTCTTCAATGCCGTATTTAGACCCTTCGCGGCCAATGCCCGATTGTTTCACCCCGCCAAAGGGGGCCACTTCGGAGGTAAAGAGGCCAGTATTGACCGCCACTATACCGGTTTCCAAGCCTTCCATCACCCGCCAGACGCGGCCCATATCGCGGGCAAAAAAGTAGGCGGCCAGCCCAAAGGGCGTATCATTGGCCAGCGCAATGGCCTCTTCCTCGGTAGAGAAACGGCGCAAGGCCGAGATGGGGCCAAAGATTTCGGTATTGGCGATTTCCATATCTGCGGTGACATTGGTGATCACGGTGGGGGTGTAATAAAGATCGCCCTCTTTGTGCTTGTCGCCGCCGGTGATGATGTTGGCCCCTTTGGCTTTGGCGTCGCCCATCAGGCGTTCCACCTTGGCCATGGCGGCCTGATTGATCAACGGGCCGATCTGCACATTTGGTGCATCGCCGCGTCCGACCAACAGTTCCGCCGTGCGTTCGGCCAGCCTTTTGGCAAATTCATCATGCACACCGTCTTGAACATAAAAGCGATTGGCACAGACACAGGTTTGCCCGGCATTGCGGTATTTACTGGCGAGCGCGCCTTCAACCGCGGCATCCATATCTGCATCATCAAACACTAAAAATGGCGCATTGCCGCCAAGTTCCAGCGACACCTTGGTGATGTTCTGCGCGGCCTGTGCCATCAGGACCTTGCCCACCTGGGTCGAGCCGGTGAAGGAGATTTTGCGCACCCGGGGATCAGAGGTCAGCGCCTCGCCCACCGGTGCCGGGCTGCGGGTGGGCACAAGGTTGAAAACCCCCGGTGGAATGCCGGCCTCTTGTGCCAATACCGCCAATGCCAGGGCGCTAAGGGGCGTATCTTCGGCGGGTTTGACCACGGCGGTACAACCGGCGGCCAGGGCCGGGGCCACCTTGCGGGTGATCATGGCCGAGGGGAAATTCCACGGCGTGATGGCGCCCACCACACCGATGGGTTGTTTTAAGACAATAAAGCGCCGATCCACCCCGGTGGAGGGGATGACATCGCCATAAATGCGTTTGGCCTCTTCGGCATACCATTCAATAAAGCTGGCCCCATAGATCACTTCGCCGCGGGCCTCGGTGAGTGGCTTGCCCTGTTCCGTGGTGAGGAGCGCCGCCAGATCATCGGCGTTTTGCACAATCAGTTCGAACCATTTGCGCAATATCGCCGAGCGTTCCCCCGCCGTGCGTTTGGCCCAGGCGGGAAAGGCGGCGTGGGCCGCGTCAATGGCCGCTTTGGTCTCATTCGCGCCCATATCGGCCACGGCGATAATTTCTGTGCCGTCTGCCGGATTGTACACCATAAAGCGCGCGCCGGTATCGGCATCCACCCATTGACCATTGATATAGCCCTGGGTGCGTAAAAACTGTGGGTTCAGGGATGGGCTCATTGTTCATTTCCTTCGCTGACCAGACGGTGCATTTCAATCAGGGTTTCGGGAAACTCTTTATGGGCGCGGACTTCGTCTTCGCTAAGGCCATCCAGCTCGTGCGGGAAGACCAGCCAGGTTTCGGTCTCGTGCACATAATAATCCGGCACGCGCTTGGTCTTGTTCTTGGTGGGTTTGTAATAGACCGTCCCGGTGCGCACATCCGTGGGCATATTGCGCCGACAAAGCCGTGTCAATTCGCAAATGATGGCATCGATGGAACGCCCCGAATCAAACACATCATCCAGAATAAGAAGGTTATCTTCGGCGTTCATATTCTCGACCAGATAGTGCAGGCCGTGCACGCGCACATTGTCGTCCTGTTGCTCAATGCCATGATAGGACGAGGTGCGGATGGCGATGTGGTCCGACGGAATGCCGCAAAAATCGAGCGCTTCCTGCACCGCAATGCCCACTGGTGTGCCGCCGCGCCAGACCCCGACAATATAGTCCGGGCGAAAGCCGCTCAGGACGATTTTTTCTGCCAGAATATAGGAATCGCGTAACAGGTCCTGTGCGTCGATAAAGTCTTTTTTGATGGTCATAATGGTGTTTCCCTTACCCCATATATTTCACCCGCCGCTTATGACCTCCAAAGCGCGCGCTGTCATCCTCTAGGCCAGGAATTATTGCGGGTTGGTGCAGTCTCCGTCCATGGCATTGATCCAGTCAGAGACCAGCTTTAGCCCTTCCTTGTCAACGGTTGAACGACCCAGTTCCGGCATCATCACGCCCGGATTGTTGGAAGCCATGCGATAGACCAGAATAGAATTTTCTGCATCCCCTGGCACGATATCAAAACTGTGCCCGCCCGTGCCTTGGCCTGCGGCCACCGGCGGTTTGCACAGGCCGGTATTGCCGGCGGGGTATTGGTGCTCTGGCCGGTCTAGATAAAACGCCGAGGTGTCGGCCGCCCCATGGGGGTTGTGACAATGGCCGCAATTAATATCCAGATAGGCCCGGGCGCGCTTGTCCAATGGTGCGCCTTCATCCAGCCAATTGGCATTTTGCGGGGCCGCCGTGGCCGCTGTCAGTCCGTCCAGCCTGCCCAGGCGGATCAGACGGTCCAGCTGGTTTTCTTCGCCATCCTGATAGGCATACATTTTGTTTAAATGGCGCGGCGCCGGGCCAATGGGCTCGATCTTGCGGGTGGTGGCGTTGGGTGCATGACACCCGGCGCACTGATTGGCATTGGGGATCACATAGGTGAAATCCTGCCCTGTGCCGTCCTGTTTTTTCAGATGGATGGGGATGGCACCGCCGGTGCGTTCCAGTACTGCATCGCTTTGATCGGCATTCCAGATATAGGGCAGGGCCACCCAGCCCTTTTCGCGGTGAATCAGAACGCGGGTTTCCACCAGACGCACAGTGTTCAGGTTCAGGCCTTCGCCGGCAAAATCATGGCTGTAATCCAGGGTACGCAACAAGGTGCCGGTGCTGTCTTTGGGGTAATAAAAGGTCTTGGCGATTACGCTGCCAACGGGAAAATCCAGGGCCCGTTCTTCGCGATATTTTGCCTTTTTACCGGGCGGTATCCACACCACGCGCAGCTTGTGTGCGGTGTCGGTATAAAGTGGTGTGTTCAGGTCATAGGGCATGGCGTCTTCACCCAAGGTCAAGGCCCTGCCCTTGGCCATCACCATGCCCCAGTCACTCAGGTTTTGCGGGTTGTCATCCATAAACGGGGTGACGGTCTGGCCGGGGTTAGAACAAGCGGCCAAGCTTGATAGGGCACCAAGGATCAGCCATTGTTTGCAACAGGACATCTCAAAATTTAACCTCCGGCAGTTTTGGCAACGTACAATCATACGGGCTCTGGTCCATGGACGGATTTTTATAGCCGCCGGGGCCATCCACATTGATCACTTTGGCATCGCCGTTTTGCACGCACAGGCGCTTGGTCTCGGCAGGCAGTTCCGCATTCACATACCCGTCCCACATGATATCCGGCAGATTGCCTTTGAGGCCAAACATGGCCAATTTCAGGGCTTTCAGCTCCAGCAGGGCCGGGGAATTACCGCCGCCCTCAAAGGTGTTGTCATAAATATAAATACCTTCGGGATAGGGATCAAAGCTGGCCTTGACGCCCCGTTTGCTCATCTCGCCAACCGAATAATAACTGGCAATGGCGATATTAGTGGTCTTGTTGTTCTTGATCTCGTTATCAAAAATTTCCACCCGGTCATTGGCATAGACAATGATACCGGTGCCTGCTGGCACGGTGGAAACAATGGCGCCCTTATGGGCAAAGTTTTTCAGATTGTTTTCATACACCTTGTTGTTGTACACCCGGGTCTGTTCGCCGCGCTGTTCCAGATTGGGCAGGTTAAAGACCAAAATACCGCCAGTATTATTGGTGGCGATATTGTCGTAAACATCCGCATTGATCGAGTTTTCAATCTCCAGCCCGGCCACATTATATTCGGCGCGATTGCGGCGCATGATAATGTTTTTGGACTGGCCAACATAAATGCCGGAATCAGAGGCCCCGATGGCGATGCTGTCCTCGATCAGCACATTTTCCGTCTGCACCGGATATATACCATAGGCGCCATTGTCGGTGGCGGGGCCATTGGTCCATTCGGTGCGAATGCCGCGAATGGTAATGTTTTTACCCTCATTGATCTTTAATGCATCGCCTTTGGTATCTTCAATGGCCAGATTTTCAATGGTGAAATCATTGGCCGTAACAAGAAGGCCCTCGGCCCCGGAAATTTGCCCCTTGAACGACAAAATGGTTTTGTCTTGGCCCGCCCCGCGAATGGTCACCCCATCCACGGTCAGTGATAAGGAACGATCAAAGGCAAAAGTGCCGGCCGGGATTTCAATGACATCGCCGGGCTTGGCGTCCAGCAATTGAGTTTGCAGTATTTTCTGATAGCTATCGTTCTGGCTGGTATCTTTTGCCGGGGGCTTTGCCTGATCCCCGCATCCGGCCAGCGCCAGAGCCGCCACGGCCACGCCGACATACGCATTCTTCAATATCATACTGATCCCCTTTAGGTCTTTTATCTTTTTGAATTTACCGCCATGGTGCAATTTTGATCGTAACAAATCCAGTAAAACCTGATAACTTTTCGTACAACGTTTACTTTTATCGGCATTTAGGGAAAACCATGACCGTAGAGACCAAAGTCAAAGCCTTGAAAATCGCGCTGACCGCCGTTGGCCTGATCTATATTTTCGGCATTTATGCCATGATGAAGTTTATGCCCGACAGCTGGACATGGGATCCGCGCCAGCCGGAATACGAACAGATGATTATGGGCATTTACGCCACGCTGGGGGTGTTTTTGTTGCTGGCGGCCCAGGATCCCCTGGCCAATCGCAGCCTGATCTGGTTCACCATCGCCTCCAATATCATTCACGGACTGATCATGATGGCCCAGTCCATACTGGATATGTCGGAAACCCCCAATCTGTGGGGGGATATTCCCGCGCTGTTTTTAATTGCGGCCCTGTTATGGGTGCTGATGCCTAGCCGCGACGCTTTTAAAACTTAAACATAATGGCTCTGTAACGGGTACTGAACCTGTTGTGTATAGCGTGCCGGGTCAGTGCCCAGATGGCTGCGATACAGGGCAAAATGGTTGACCTCAAAATCCGGGGCGCGAAGGCCTGATAGGCGTTCCAGATATCGGGCGGCATCCGTGTCGGTTGTGCCCCGGCAATAGGCCAGGGTGATGTGCGGTATATAGCGCTTGTGTTCCATTTTCAGGCCCAGTCTTTGGGCCGCACGCCGGGTGTCTTCGGCCAGGGCCCCCAGCGCCGGATTGTCCGCAATGCCCATCCACAGGGCGCGCGGTTCCCTGTTGCCAAAAACGCCCCCCTGGCCAAGTTGCAAGCACAGGGCCGGGGCCGATATGCGCGATAACTCATCTTCCAGTTCGGCAATGATCAATGGGTCGGCGACCTCGCCATAAAAGCACAAGGTGATGTGAAAGTTTTCCACCGGACGCCAGCGTGCGCCGGGTACGCCGTGTTGCACTCCGCGCAAAATCTGCGCGATG
>WFTT01000047.1 GCA_015485335.1 Robiginitomaculum sp. | reverse complement strand
TTTGGGCGTAATGGTGTTTACGCCATGAAGGTTGTGGCGATTGAGACGCCAATGGTTGTCAGGACGGCGGCGTACATAGCGACACCGATGATGGATTGAAGCGGGGTATTGCCGAAGCGTACCATAATATATTCTCCTCATGTGCCCTTGTGGTTCCGGGGAGGGATCAGGGCGGTTGACCGAAAAGGCCTCTTGGTGGGCCGTGGCGGGATGCGTTCCCGTCCATGTCGATAATCAATAAACGTATATCGAAAAACAATCAAGCATTATTTATCGTAAAACAATGAAATATCGGCAATAAACGATAAGTTTGGTAATGTTGGCGTGGTTAATCGATTGAAAACACGAGGTTTTCAACATTACGACAACACGCAAAATAATGCAGGTTTTTGGGGGGCAGGGCGGTTTTTCATAAAACCTGGGAATAATCACGAGTTTGGCTTGCCTTTACGCCCGCGTAATGGGCTAAATTGGAACAAAAGGGAGATGTCTATGTATGACTTGTTGATTCGCGGCGGTGCCATCGTTGATGGGAATGGGGGGCAGCCCTATGAAGGGGATCTGGCCATTAAAGATGGCAAAATTGCGCAAATTGGTACGGTGGATGGATCAGCAAGGCGGGAGATCGATGCCAAGGGAGCGATCGTAACCCCCGGCGTGATTGATGTGCACACCCATTATGACGGACAGGCCGTGTGGGATGCCGATCTGGCCCCATCCTCCTGGCATGGAGTAACCAGTGTGTTGATGGGCAATTGCGGCGTTGGCTTCGCTCCCTTACGCCCCGGTGATCAGGATCGTCTGGTCAGCCTGATGGAGGGGGTTGAGGAAATCCCAGGCACGGCATTACACGAAGGTCTGGATTGGCGCTGGGAAAGCTTTGGCGATTATATGGACCGGCTGGATGCTATCCCGCATGCCATTAATGTGGCCGCCCAAATCCCCCATGACCCGGTGCGCCTGTTTGTGATGGGCGATCGTGCAGAGGCGCGCGAGGCGGCCACTGAGGAGGATGTGAAGGCCATGGCCGCCCTGGTGCATGAGGGATTACAGGCAGGGGCATTTGGCTTCTCTACCGGCCGTACGGATACTCACCGCACCTCTGACGGTCATGACACCCCAGCGTCGGTCGCCGAGCGACGCGAGCTGGAGGGGTTGGCCTCGGCATTCCAGGGGGTGTCATATCGCATCCTGTCGGCAGTTTCTGATTTTGACATGCATGACGGTGAAGAGCGCTTTGATCCGGAGTTTGATATTCTGGAAACCATGGCGAGGATTGCCGGACGCCCAATGACCCTGTCGACCATGCAGCGTTTCCTGTTCCCAGAGCAGTGGAAGCGCATTGCGGGACGTATAGAAGGCGCCCGCGCCAGCGGACTGGATATGCGTATGCAAGTGGCGCCGCGGGGCGTCGGAGTGTTGCAGGGCTTGCGCACCACGTTAAATGCGCTGGTGGGCAAGCCCAGTTATCGCAAGATTATGGATCTGCCCTTTGAGAAAAAGCTGAAGGCGCTGCGTGATCCGGACCTGCGTGCCAAAATCCTCTCTGAGGATCGTATTCGTGTTTCTGATGTCGACCCGGCCGCACCGCCACAAATTGATCAGGTGCTGGATAATCTGGATTTTCTTTCGGCCCGCATGTTCCCGCTGGGCGATCCTCCTAATTACGAACCGGCACCTGAAGAATCTATTCATGCTAGGGCCCAGGCACGTGGTGTTGATGTTTTGGAAGAACTTTATGACCAGATGCTGGGCGATAATGGCGAGACTATGATCTATTTCCCCATCTTCAATTATAATGATGGCAATCTGGATGTGGTGCACGAGATGATGAGCCACCCGGCCGCGCATCTGGGGTTGGGTGATGGTGGTGCTCATGTGGGCACCATCGTAGACAGTGCCTGGTCAAGTTTCTTTTTGTCCCATTGGACCCGGGATCGGGTGCAGGGTCAGGGGACGCAAATACCTATCGAGCGGGCCATCCAGATGATGAGTGCCGATCAGGCCGACTTCCTGGGCCTCAAAGATCGTGGTCGTCTGGCACCCGGACTGGCCGCAGACATTAATGTCATTGATATGGAACGTCTAAAGGTGCGCCGGCCGCATATGATCTATGACTTGCCCGCCGGTGGCCGTCGTCTGGTACAGGAGGCCGAAGGCTATATCGCCACTTTGGTGGCAGGGGTGCCGATTCTGGAAAATGACCAGCTGACTGGTGCCACGCCCGGCAAACTGTTGCGGGCGGCATAAGAGAACATAGGGGAGGGCATGGCCCTCCCCAAATTCTCCATACTCATTCGATAAAGAATGACCAGATGGCAGCGACCAGACTGTACCCCACCAGGTTATAGGCTCCATTGATATAGAGAAGCTCTATGGGTGTGCCACCATATATGGGGCCATAAGCTTCGGTGGTCAGGGAAAAGCAAACCGCCACAATCAGTCCATATTTAATGGCACTGGCAATGGTGGTGATTCTCAACCATTTCAGCAAAAGGCCAATACCTACAGACACCACAACAACATTCAAAAACCCATATAACATGGGCATCAAGGTGGGGGCATCGCCAGTGCTGGCATCAATGCCCATCAGGCTTGCCCATTTTTCCATAAACAATACGCCATACCAGAGCCATCCCAGCACAAAAAACGCAACACTGGTGGCTAAAAGACCAATAATCTTTAATCCGAATATTTTGGGCATTGGTTTCCTCCCCCATTATATGATGGTCGCCCTTGTCAGGGTGCCACCGCCCCATTAGTCAGGACAGCCATAGGGCCGCCTTGTGGTCTAATTTAGTATAATTTGCGAATAATTCCTAATCAGGGAAGCTCATGAACCGGATACTCATTACCTCGGCCTTGCCGTATATCAACGGAATCAAGCATTTGGGAAACCTGGCGGGGTCCATGCTGCCTGCCGATATTTATGCCCGCTTTAACCGTCTTCGTGGGCGCGATGTGCTCTATATTTGCGCAACGGACGAACATGGCACTCCGGCGGAACTGGCCGCGGCGAGTGCTGGACAAAGCGTTCGTGAATATTGCGACGAGCAATACGAGGTCCAGCGCAAAGCCTGTGAAGGATTTGATCTTTCCTTTGATTATTTTGGCCGTTCTTCCAATGCGCCCAATGCGCGCCTGACCCAGCACTTTGCCGATGTGCTGGAAGATAATGGCCTGATCGAAGAGCGGGTATCCGAACAGGTGTATTCAATCGATGACAAACGATTTTTGCCGGATCGCTATGTAGAAGGCACATGCCCTCATTGCGGCTATGAAAAAGCGCGTGGCGATCAATGTGATGATTGCGGGCGGGTGCTGGACCCGGTGGAGCTGGTCGAGCCGTATTCCACTATATCCGGTTCCAAAAACCTGGAAGTGCGTGAAACCCGTCATTTGTTTTTACGCCAGTCAAAAATGCAGGGGCAGGTGCGCAAATGGGTAGAGGCGGCCACAGACTGGCCGCCCTTGGCGCGCTCCATTGCCCTGAAATGGCTGGATGAGGGCCTGCAGGATCGCGCCATTACCCGGGATCTGAGCTGGGGTATTCCGGTCCTGCGCCATGGTCAGCCGCGTGAAGGGTTCGAAAACAAAGTCTTTTACGTATGGTTTGATGCCCCCATCGAATATATCGGGGCGACACAGGAACGTGCCGAGGCCGGTCTTGGCGATTGGGAACCATGGTGGCGCACCGACAAAGGCGCTGATGATGTGACCTATGTACAATTCATGGGCAAGGACAATGTGGCGTTTCACACGGTCAGCTTTCCCATCACCATGTTGGGTTCCGAAGAGCCATGGAAAACTGTGGACAAGCTGAAAGCCTTTAACTGGGTGACCTGGTATGGCGGCAAATTTTCCACCTCGCAAAAACGCGGCATCTTTATGGATCAGGCACTGGAACTGGCACCTTCGGATCTTTGGCGTTGGCAATTGATGGCCAATGCACCGGAAAGTTCGGACGCCGCTTTCACGCTGGAGCTGTTTCAGGCCAATGTGAACAAGGACCTGGCTGATGTGTTGGGCAATTTTGTCAATCGCATCACCCGCTTTGCTACGGCCAAATTTGATGGCGTTGTACCCGGCGGCGGTACTCCAGGTGCCCTGGAAGAGGCCTTGGCGGCACAGCTAAAAGAAAGACTGAGTGCACTGACCAGCTATTATGAAGCCATGGAGTTTCGCAAGGCCATGGCGGAAACCCGAGCCATCTGGGCCATGGGTAACGAATATCTGTCCGAGGCCGCCCCATGGACGGCGATCAAGACCAATGTGGATGCAGCGGCCCTGTCGGTGCGCACAGCCTTAAATCTGGTGGTTATTTCTGCAATCATCGCCCAACCGGTCATTCCCGGCGCTGCTGCCAAGGTGTTGGACGCCATGGGAGTGCCCGAGGAAAACCGTCTCTGGCCGGATGCTGAGGATGCGGGTTTGCTGAATGCGTTGCCAATTGGCCTGAAATTCACCCCCCCGGAAGTTCTGTTCAGCAAAATCACCGATGATGAAGTTGCCGAATGGGGCGAACGCTTTGGGGCGGAAAGCTAGTCTCTTGTCCTATGCCGTTATAAAAAAAAGGCACTGGCTGCATGTGCAGGCCAGTGCCTTAATTATTTTATGATCGCAGGCTTAGCCTTCGGCGGCTGGTGCGTCCATCATGTCGGCATCGCCGGTATCACCTTCACCGATCATATCGGCTACGGGGGCTTCTTTCATAAAGATTGAAACCGTCTGTTTGGCGATTTTGCCATTGTGCACGACGAAGGTGTCTGTACCTTCTGCCACAGAGCCGTCAGCCATATCCCAGGTCCAGGTGGCGTAGGCCAGGGAACCGGCAACTTGTGTACCTGTAACGTTAAAGGGAGCCGCATCCTGGTCACCATTTTCAAAGGCTTTGAGGATTTGTTCACGAATGCTTTCGGTGCCGCTATAAATTCCATCAGGCAGAACCAGAACCGCATCAGGTGCATAATCACTCATCACCGCGTCGATATCACGGGCCATAAATGAATCCAGATGATGGGTCGCCACGGCGCCTGCGTCGGCGTAGGCATCCTGATTTTCTGTGGCAGTGCCAGCAGATTGTGTAAGGCTCATATTCAGGTATCCAGCACCCAAAATCGCCACCAATAAAATTATAATTCCACGAAATAGCATAATACTTCCCCCTTTAGGCCACGGTTGTAACACAATTCAAACGTAACTAGCGAGAGAATTAGCGTAGAAGGCGAAATTTTTCAACTTGCACTCGCTGAACGGGTTTAAGCGCTGGAAAATACAGATGAGGTGTTGCAAGACAAGCACCATTGGCTAGGTTTTTTAGGGTAAAGTATTGTAAGATACCTTTGCTAAGTGATTGAGAACAGGTGGGTGATTATGGGTTCAAAGGCACTGGAAACATTTAAAGGCCCGTTGACGGCAAAAGGATTGGGCGCAGGCGTGCGACATAAGTCCAATTTGCCCTTTTTACCTGAAGTCAGTCCAAAAAAACTAAATCGCGAATTAAAACTGGGAAAAACGGTTAAAGAGGCCAAACGCGCTGGCATTGCCACCACAGATACTCAAATAGGCGAAATCGTCGAAGAGAAATTATCGAATCATCTAAATGAAATCCATGAAAAAGGGGTGGGGCAATTCGAAGGCCGCATTAAGCACCTTAAGGGCATGGTTTCACGCTATGCCGGGGCCTTTGACACCGGACCATTGGAAACTGCCCTTGAAGGTACCATTCACGAGATCGAACAGGAAACCTTGCGCCATGGCGCGACGTTGGAACGTTTGCGCAATGATTTTGAAGAAGCAGACCGGCATTACCAGGAATTTCGTGAAAAGCATGGCCTGTCCCGTCCGCCGGATCTGTCCACAGGCATAGCCGGCGCCTTGCCGATTTTCATCGTCATGATGGTAATCGAGGCCGGTGCCAATATGTTTTTCTTCAGCCCGGGGAGTGATTTTGGTCTGCTGGGTGGTTTTTTCTATTCACTGGTCATCAGTGTTCTGAACATTGGTGGGGCGGCGCTCTTTGGCTATGCCTTCTTTCGCTGGTTAAACAGCCGTTCCTGGTTCCGTAAAATGCTGGGCGGCATTATGGCGTTGGTCTTTGTGGCCTTCCTTCTGGTGCTAAATGTAGTGGTCGGCTTTTACCGCTCTACCTTTGTGGCTATGGGCGGCGAAGGTCATGCCAATCTGTTGCAAACCGCGATTGGTCACATTAAGGCAATGGAATTTGGCGTGTTGGATGAGTTTTCCATTTCCATGATGTTGATCGGCATTGCGCTGGGCGCGCTGGCCTGTGCCAAAGGGGCCAGGATCGGTGATGCCTATCCCGGCTATCATCGCATCTATAAATTTCGCGAAAATTATCGCCGCCGTTTTGAAAACGAGGCCGATGTACTGGCCGAGCATTTGGGTAAGTTACGTGATAGTGCCTTAGAGGATATTGAGGCATTCCAGACCCAGGCACGCGAAGCCATTGCGCCATATAGGGAGATTGGCAAAGAGATCAGCGAGCTGATGTCGCGCTTTGATGCCTTCGAAAAACATTTGGAAACTGTCGGCAATGAGGTTCTGGGCTCGTATTACGGGGCCAATAATTTACCGGTAGCGCAAAACAAGTCTGGTCATTTCAAACATCAATGGGTGTTGCCGGGCAAGCTGTTTGCCTTTGGCGAACCCAATGCCCGCTTTATCAAGTTGGCCGGCGATTCGGTGCTGGGGGAAATCATGAATGAAGGCCGCATCCAAAATGCCATGGACAAGGCCAAAACCCTGCGTGCCCGCGTTTTGGATACGCTGAACCGTATGGAGCACTTGTTTGTGGCTCAACAGGGTTCTCTGTAAATGGCAATCAGACGCCGACGCTCTCGCAGATCTGTCGGGATCGGCCTGATTGCGGCCTGGGCCGGGGCGGTGCTGGCGTTAAGTGTATTGGCTTTTGCCGGCATTGGGCTAGCAAAGTTAAGGGTGGAGCGGGCGGGTATCGACAAGAAAACCCTGTGTGGTACCAGCGAACCAAAGCAGATTATTGCCTTATTGTTTGATTCCAGCGATCAAATTAATGATCTGCAAAAGATCAAAACCCGGCAAATTCTCGACAACCTTCTCTATGATATTCCAAAAGGCACGCGCGTAGACGTTTATATGGCGACCGCCGAGGCTGGCCAATTGGCCAAGCCGTTGTTCAGCCGTTGTAACCCCGCCAGTGCCAACGGTGCCCCCGGGTGGAGTGAAAACCCGCAACGCCAAAAAGAATTGCGTCAAACCAGGTTTCAAAAGCCGCTGGAACGCGCCCTGAAAAAAGCCTTGCGGGCGAATCCCAGAGAGACATCCCCCATTTTGGAAACTATTGCAGCGGCCAGTGTGCAATCTTTTGGCCGGGTGAATCCCGCCCACGGAGCACAACCTGGGCGCTACCGTATGATCATTGTTTCCGATTTTTTACAAAACAGCTCTCTTCTCACACAATACAGAGCATTTTCCAGTGTCGAAGATTTTTCAAATACTCCAGGATGGATCAGCACCTTGCCAAGATTAAATGATGTAGCCATCAAGATGGTCTACATTAATAGGGCCAGATCTATACGTTTTCAGAATAACAAACACAAAGAATGGTGGTGTGAGTACTTCATCAGGCGCGGTGCCACTTCGTGTGACATAGAGCAGTTATAGAGAAGCATTTGCTTTTGACCCGGTGGTGGACACGTCACCCGGTTGTGTTTTTTAACATAATTCCCATTTTTGGGGCAAAGCATGGCCAATCACAATTTATTCGGTTAATAAAAAGACCTAGGCAATTGCGAGGTTGTCTGGTGTTTGTTTAAAACAGCCCGGGCAAAAAAAAACAGCACGGGCTTTAAGGGGGTAAAAATGCGAGGTCTTGGCATTGTCCTGATTCTAATCGGATTAGGCGCTATTGGTATTAAAGCTGGTGCACTTTATGCTGGCGTGGATGTGGCTCCATACTTTGGTATGGTGTTCGATCAGGCCCGTGGCTTAATTGCAAAATACGGCGATAATGCTGACTGGGGTATTCGTGGCGCCGTTGTGCTCATTGGTATCATTTTCCTGATGCTGGGCGCAGGCGAGGACGATTAAGTTTTCAGGACGTTGAAAATTATCGTGCTTGTAAAATTGCATCGCGGTAATTTTCAACCAATCCTCCTAGTATTGCATCCCAATCAAAATTGTGGGCGGCCTTAACCGCTGCCTTGCCAAAGGATGTGCGCAACTCCTTTGATTGGATAAGTGCGCCCAGATGTTGGGTGAAGGCCTCATGGTTCCCAAACGGGGCCAGAAAGCCGGTTTTATTTGGTAAAACCAGCGACAGGCTGCCTGTGGCTTCGGCACAGACACAGGGCACGCCCGAGGCCATAGCTTCCAGGGTAACATTGCCAAAAGTTTCAGAAATGCTGGGGTTGAAGAATATATCGGACGAGGCATAGGCCCGGGCCAAAGGTTCGTCGGATAAATGACCGGTGAAATGCGCCTTGGGCAGGCGTCTTTGCATGCGTGCCCGTGCGGGCCCTTCGCCCACAATCAGGACTTTGTGCGACAGGTTCTTTTTCTCAAGCTCTTCAATAACTTCAGCAAAGAAATCCAGACCCTTTTCCAATACAACGCGTCCGGTAAAGGAAATCACCACATCTTCATCAGCAAAGCCGATACTGCGGCGCCATTCCAGATCACGCCGCTGGGGATTAAAGCGTTCGCAATCCACCCCGCGGCTCCAGATGCGCAAATCCGTGGAGAGCTTTTCCTTGCGTAATTCTTCGGCCATGGATTCTGAAGGGGCATAAACCTGATCACACAGGCTATAAAACCGGTGCAGATACATGTTCAGTGGCTTTTCCAGCGCCCCAATACCATAAAAGCGCGTATAGGTATCAAAACGGGTATGAAACGAAGACACCACAGGCAAGTGCCAGCGTTTGGCCAGACGGATTGCCGAAGACCCTAACAGGTCCGGTGCGGCCAAATGAAAGATGGTTGGCTGAAAGGCTTTCAACTCGGCCTTGATGCGGGGGGTAATGCCTAATCCCAGCCGGTATTCAGAACGCAAGGGAATGGCCACCGAAGGTACCGACACTAAATTGCCCTTATGGGGCAGGGCAGCCTCTTTGGCGGTGGGGGCAAATACGATCGAGGGGATATTCTGGCGCTCGAGATAATCGACAAGCCGATTAAGTGCGCGCGCAGGCCCATCCATGATATAATTGTAATTTCCAGCAAACAGGGCCACGCGCAGCGGTGTTTCCGGCGGGTTTTCTCTATTCATACTTAATGGATCCTGCGGGGAAATGGATGTGCTGGTCTGTACTATATAGTGTATGGTGCGTGATATAGGCCTTCTTGCGAAGGGTTGCCAGAACTTTGCAGTACTTTCTCGGGCCGATCAGACCAAAGAATACAGTTAAGTGCGGTGCCTACGGTGCCCAAGTCTTGATTATGCCCACAAACTTTTCCATATGTGGGATATGGCAAGCAAAAGACCCAAACCACAAATTGTTTCCCTTACCGATGTTGCCGCAAAGCGGGTAAAGGAAATTATGGACGAACGCGGCAAGGGCTATTTGCGCGTTGGCGTAGCCAATGGCGGCTGTGCCGGCATGGAATATGTTATGGATTATGCCGATAGTCCTGAGGCGTTAGATGAAGTGGTGCAGGACAAGGATGTAACCATTTTGGTGGATGCTTCGGCGGTATTATTCCTGCTTGGTGCCCAGATTGATTATGAAACTACGCCTTTGCATTCCAAATTTGTTTTTAATAATCCCAATGAAACCGATGCCTGTGGCTGTGGCATCAGCGTTACCATAGAGCCTGCCAAGGCGGTTTGATCCTTAAATGGCGATCGTGCTGTTACCATGGCCGGCGGCCAGATAGGCGGTACTTTGCATTTCATTTAGCCGCGAGGCGGTGCGCTCAAACTCAAAACTACCCGTGCGGGCCTGATAAAGCGCTTCGGGGGGGGCCGCCGCACTGATGATCAGTTTTACCTTGGCCTCATACAACGCGTCGATTAGGGCGACAAAACGTTTGGCCGCCCCCAGGCGACTTTCATCCAGTATTGGCACATTTTCCAGCACCAGCGTGTGAAACTGCCTTGCCAGTTCCAGATAATCTGCGCTGCCGCGGGCTTCTTCGCACACTTCATCAAAATCCAGACGGGCCACCCCGCCGGCGGTATGGGCAATATCCCAATGGCGACCGGCCAGGCTGATCCGTCGGGTATGGGCGGTTAGTCCCGTTGTCAGCTTCTCAGATATGGCTTTGATGTGCTGTCGGGTGATGTCGTTCAATGGCGTGAAATAAACAATATCTTCGCGTAATTTACCAAGGCGATAATCACGCGCCGATTCCAGCGCATGTACGGCCAGACGGGATTTGATGCTCTCGATAAAGGGCAAAAAACGCTGGCGGTTCAGGCCATCCTTGTACAGATCATCGGGGGGGCGGTTCGAGGTGGTCACAATAATAACGCCGCGCGAAAAAAGCTGGTCAAACAGACGACCCAGCAACATGGCGTCGGCAATATCATTGACCTGCATCTCATCAAAACATAACAGCCAGGCCTCGCGCGCTATGGCATTGGCAATGGGGGCAATGGGGTCATCACCAACCCCGCGCACAAAATCGGGATGTTGGCGGCGCTGTCGATTATCCATCTTGCGCCAACCGGCCAGGGCCGCATGGGTTTCTAGCATGAATTCATGAAAGTGCACCCGGCGTTTTTGCGCAAAGGGTACGGTTTCAAAAAACATATCCATCAACATGGATTTGCCGCGTCCAACCCCTCCATAAAGATAAACCCCTTCGGGTTCTGGTTCCGGCCGGCCAAAAAGCACACGGCGCTTGCCGGGCTTCCAGCCTTTCAGGCGGCCCTGCAATACGCTCAGCATTTGGGCAGCCCGTTCCTGGGCCGGGTCCGGTTCCAGGGCTCCGGTCTCTACCAGTGCCCGCCAACGCGTTATGGGTGTGTCCATGAATGCACTATGCCGGTAAATGATGAAAATGCGATTGCGAAAAAGACTTAATGCAAAGGTACGCCCAGTTCGCGCCGGATCAGGCGTTTGCCGCGGGCATCATCGCCCAGAAAAAAACGCCATTCGCCTTTGTCGTTTTTCCAGAACAGTGCGGGAACTTCCATGTTCCAGCCATTGCGCGCCATGATTTGCCCCACACGGTCACGTACAATACGGCCCCATTCCAGACAGGCGCTGCGCCGTTCACTGGTTTCGGGGGCAGGGGGAACCCCATAGTTAAAATAATACGCCCCCTCCACGTCTGACATCCAGCGCTCGTAAATCGGCCATTCGCGCGTACAGGCCAGATCGGCAATGACGGCCCGTTCTGGGGCCGAAGATAGATTGCGCCGTGCATAAAGAATCACACGGGTGTCCACATTCGCGGCATGCAGGTCTTTGAATTCGGTATGTTCATATGAAATACAATCTGGGCAGGAGCGATAGCCGATTTTGTATAATACCCGTCCGCTCAGGCCCGGGGATACCCAGGGGCCATGTTCCAGTGCGTCGCTAAGCTGGTCTGCATCAATGTGCAGGGTTTGTGGCGTTTTGGGTAATAGGCGGCCCGGTACAGGCGGGCGCTGGTATTTCGCTACGTAAAGCAGCCCCAGCATAATCAGGGAAAAAACCAGGACCGGAACCAGTACGGGCGTGCGAAACATTTTAACTCTCATTCAGCTTTGAACTGCAGATAAAGGCAAAACCATGTTCGGCTCAAGCGGTTCTGTTGGAAAATAGTGTATTTCGCACGGTGAACGCTTGCGTCAAAAAAGCTTTAACGCTATGTCCGCGACCAATGGGGGTAATGTTTACACATTTGGGGCCCCGCAGTTGTCAAACGACAAGATGGGATAATCATCATGAGTATGGAACTAATGCTGGTCATAGCTGCCGGCTTGATTGCGCTACTTTATAGCGCGGTACAGACAAGTACGCTTTTGAAGGCCAGTGCTGGCTCGGAAAAAATGCAAGAAATTGCCAAGGCCATTCAGGAAGGCGCCAATGCCTATCTGAAACGCCAATACACCACCATTGCTATGGTGGGTGTTGTTATTCTGGTCCTGATCTTCTTTTTGCTAGGTTGGCAGGTCGCCCTTGGGTTTACCATCGGGGCTGTGCTGTCTGGCGCCGCCGGCTTTATTGGCATGCTGGTTTCGGTTCGCGCCAATGTGCGCACCACCGAGGCGGCCCGTAACAGCCTGGCCAAAGGCCTGGACGTGGCGTTTCGCGCCGGTGCCATTACTGGCATGCTGGTGGCTGGCTTCGCCCTTCTTGGCGTTGCCGGTTATTACGCCTTGCTGACGGGCGTTATGGGTTTTGAAATTACGGATCGCACCGTGGTTGATGCACTGGTGGCGCTGGGCTTTGGGGCCTCGCTGATCTCTATCTTTGCTCGTCTTGGCGGCGGCATCTTTACCAAAGGTGCAGACGTTGGCGGCGATATGGTGGGTAAGGTCGAAGCGGGCATTCCCGAAGATGATCCACGCAATGCGGCCACCATCGCCGATAATGTTGGTGATAATGTTGGCGATTGCGCCGGTATGGCCGCTGACCTTTTTGAAACCTATGCAGTGACCATTGTGGCCACCATGGTTCTGGCCTCGATCTACTTTGCCGGTTCAGCCGAAATGATGTTGCTGCCTTTGGCCATTGGTGCTGCCTGCATTATTACCTCCATCATCGGTACCTTCTTTGTCAAACTTGGCAAATCAGGCAATGTGATGGGCGCGCTTTACAAAGGTATTATTGCCGCGGGCATTCTGTCGGTTGGTGCGATTGGTTTTGTCATCAACAAAGTCCTGCCCAATGGTTTTGGCCCCATCGAAGGTGCCTCTATGACGGGCATGGACCTTTATCAGGCAGGCATTGTTGGTCTGGCGGTAACGGCGCTGATCATCTGGGTGACGGAATATTATACGGGCACCAATTATCGCCCGGTGCGTTCCATCGCCAAGGCATCTGAATCTGGTCACGGTACCAATGTTATTCAGGGCCTGGCGGTTTCTCTGGAATCCACCGCTTTGCCGGCTCTGATCATCATCGTCGGCATCATCGTCACCTACAATCTGGCGGGCCTCTTTGGCATTGCCATTTCGGTGACCACCATGCTGGCACTGGCCGGTCTGATTGTGGCACTCGATGCCTTTGGTCCGGTTACCGATAATGCCGGTGGCATTGCCGAAATGGCCGAATTGGACGCCTCTGTACGCGAGACCACAGATACGCTGGATGCGGTGGGTAACACCACCAAGGCCGTCACTAAGGGCTATGCCATTGGTTCTGCTGGTCTGGGGGCTCTGGTGCTCTTTGCAGCATACACACAGGATCTGGCGCATTTCTCTGCTGATGCAGGCAAGTTTCCGTTCTTTGCCGGTGTGAATGTCGATTTCTCGCTGACCAATCCTTATGTGATTGTGGGCCTCTTGTTTGGTGGTCTGTTGCCTTACCTCTTTGGTGGCATGTCCATGATGGCTGTTGGACGGGCTGCTACGGCTGTGGTTGCCGAAGTTCGCCGCCAGTTCCGCGAAATCCCGGGTATTATGGAATACAAGGCCAAGCCCGATTATGGCCGTGCTGTGGACCTTCTGACCAAAGCCGCGATCAAGGAAATGGTGCTGCCGTCTATGCTGCCCGTACTTTCCCCGATTGTACTGTTCTTTGCGGTTACCATGGTTGCCGATAAATCAGCCGCCTTTAGTGCCCTTGGCGCCATGCTGCTGGGTGTGATCGTCAATGGTCTCTTTGTCGCCGTCTCCATGACGGTTGGTGGCGGTGCCTGGGATAATGCCAAAAAGTACATCGAAGACGGTGCACATGGCGGCAAGGGCTCCGAAGCTCACAAAGCCTCAGTTACCGGTGATACGGTTGGCGATCCTTACAAGGATACTGCTGGTCCTGCGGTCAACCCGATGATCAAAATTACCAATATTGTGGCTTTGCTGCTATTGGCGGTACTGGCGCATATGGGCTGAAGACAGTCTCTGATCTGTCATAGCCGGACCTGTTCCGGCTATCCAGTTCTTTGATATTCATCTGGATTACCTGAACCAGTCGGGTAATGACAATTAAAACGCTTATACGAAAAACCCCGGTCCTTTGGGCCGGGGTTTCTTTGTGTGAATATGATATGCATTATATGAACTAGTGCCGTTCAATAATTTCACGGGGGAAAATGATGAAGTATCATATCATAGTCGTGGGACTTTCCATCGCATGCTGGATGGCCCCGGCCTATTCACAAACCACTGAGCCAAAGACGGCTCAGGCAATAGCACAAGGGGCACCGACCAAAACAACCGGTATTGAGGCCTCGACTGTACTTGGCAAAGTGCCTCTGGAAAACTTTTTTGAAGGCCTGGGCAATAAGAGTTTACGGGCGCGGGAAGTGATACTGTTGCCAGGTGCCAGGATTGCCATTCACACGCATGATCGTCGGCCCGCGATTGCCTATGTTTTGGAAGGCGAACTCATTGAGCATCGCAGCGACCGCAAAGTACCGGTGATCAGACGGCAGGGGGATGCCTATTTTGAAACTTTCGGCGTGGTTCATTGGTTGGAGAATACATCACCAAACCGTGCCAGAGTTTTTGCGGTGGATATCATCCCCGGCGCACCCGAATAGCCGTCCATGTTCTCTTGTCGTTAAATGACTCTATTGCCGTCTTGGGCCGCCGGCACCGCCCGGCAGGTTCTGGCTGTCGCCAAGGGCCCCCTGGGGAAGGCGACCAACACCGCCCAGCAATTGCTGGATAATGGACAGCTCGCGGCCCCGTGTGGGGGTTTTGCGGCCAACAATTGAAACCACATGGCCATCCTTGATAGTGTAAATGGAGACATCGTCCACAACCCCATCCTTAAAGGCGACTGCCGTAATGGTGCGGGTTTTGGTGCGGGGGCGCAAATAGCCCAATTGCTCGCGCAATTCAGACATATAATACCACTTATCCTTCTCAAACACGCCTGTGGTTGAAGGATTGCCGTATTTGGACAACACCGTTGTTTTGGTGTCCACGCCGGCTTCGATATCGCCAGGAGATTCCTTGGAGGTCACGAACCCATGATTGCGTGATATTGGCATGCAGGCGCTTGCCAGTAATAGGGCACAGCCCGCGATCGCCAGTTTGGTAGAAGAAAATTGCATGGATATGTCCTTGGCCATGATATGCCCGCCAATGTAATACTGGATTGACCTAACCGGCCTTACGCATAAGTTCAAGTCTAAGCCGCAATCCGGGCAAGAATGTGACTGTAGATGATGTTGATTTCACGACTATTTGGGAAAAAAAGAGCACGGGCCAAAGGGCAGTGGCTGTACGAGCAGGCCTTGACCGCATCTCGCAACCCGGACTTATATGTCAAAGGGGCAGTGCCTGATACGGTGGATGGCCGCTTTGATCTGTTGGTGATCCATGTCTGGATGTTGATTCGGCGGCTCAATGCGCTAGAGGCACAAACCATTGGCCAGGATGTGTTTGATGCGATGTTTGCCGATATGGACAATGCCCTGCGTGAACTGGGCATTAGCGATACTTCGGTTGGCAAGCGCATCAAGGATATGGCCAAGGTGTTTTACGGTCGTGCCGAGGTCTATAATACGGCCCTGGATGAGGGCGATATAGAGGCGCTGAGCACCGCTTTGGAGCGTAATTTGTTCGAAAATGTTGATGGCGCAACCGCTCACAGCGCTGCATTGGCAGGGTATATGCAGGGCATAGAACAGGCGCTGGTGGCGCAAGACCTTGAAAATATACTCAAAAACGGTCCCTGTTATCCCCCGTTTGCATAATCGCTGTTGTCGGTTATCGTCCCGCGCTTAAACGGGACAAAGATCCCGTTATCAAATGTTTGGGAAGAACATGCCAAGACATGTAGTAATATCAATCGACGCCATGGGTGGCGATAATGCACCGGCCATTGTGGTTGAGGGCGTTGAATTGCTGGCCAAGGCCTTTGATGATGGTTCGCTGGAAGTGCTGTTACACGGCAAGGCATCTACCATAGAGCCGTTATTGACCAAATATCCGGCTGCGGCCCGCATCTGCAAGCTGCGCCATAGTGATACCCATGTATCCATGACCGACAAACCCAGCCAGGCGATACGCAAGGCCCGTGGCTCCAGCATGTGGAACGCTATCGAGGCGGTCAAGGCTGGCGAGGCCCATGCCTGTGTCTCGGCGGGCAATACCGGGGCATTGATGGTGCTCTCCAAGGTGCTGTTACACATGGCGCCCAATGCGCATCGACCGGTGATTGCTGCCAGCTGGCCCACAATGACCGGAGCCTCAGTGGTACTGGATGTGGGCGCCAATGTGGAATGTGCACCGTCTCAATTGGTGGAATTCGCCATTATGGGCGAGGCCTTTTATACGGCATTGCATGGCAAGACCTCTCCCAGTGTGGGACTATTGAATGTGGGCACCGAAGATCTGAAGGGCAATGGCATTGTGCGCGAGGCCGATGCATTGATCCGTCAGGCTGGCCTGGACATGAATTATCAGGGCTTTATCGAAGGCGATGGTATCTCGTTGGGGGCAGCTGATGTGGTCGTTACGGACGGATTTACCGGCAATGTGGCGCTGAAAACCGCCGAAGGCACGGCCAAACTGGCTGCCGAATTTTTACGCCAGAGCATGAAGCGTTCGCCCTTGACCATGTTGGGGGCATTATTATCACGCAGCGCCTTTGCGGATTTGCGTTCTCGTATGGATCCGCGAAAATTTAACGGCGGCGTTTTTCTCGGCCTTGGCGGCGTCGTGGTAAAAAGTCATGGTGGCACTGATGGTTATGGGTTTTCCAACGCGTTGCGGGTGGCACTGAATATGGCACGCTCAAATTATGCACAGAGTATTGCCGTGAATCTGGAAAAACTGGCCCAGAGTATTGAAATGACCAAACAGGCCAAAGCGGCCGAACTGGCCCAAAAGGAAAGTGCGCGCGCATGAGTCGTTTTCGTTCAGTTGTTGCCGGGATCGGCTCTTATCTGCCCAAAAAAATCCTGAGTAATGATGATCTGGCCCAAATGGTTGATACCTCCGATGAATGGATCCGCCAGCGCACCGGCATTAAACGTCGCCATATTGCTGCCAAGGGGCAAACCACAGGGGATCTGGGGACCGAAGCGGCCAAGCGCGCGTTAAAGTCAGCCGGTATGGAGGCTGGCGATATTGATCTGATCATTCTGGCCACGGCCACGCCAGATCTGACGTTTCCAGCAACGGCCACCATTATTCAGGCCAATATTGGCATGGTACGCGGCTTTGCCTTTGATCTGAATGCTGTGTGTTCGGGATTTCTGTATGCACTGGCCACTGCCGACAGTTTTATTGCCCGGGGGCAGGCGCGAAACGCTCTGGTCATTGGGGCTGAAACCTTTTCCCGCATTCTGGATTGGGAAGATCGCAGCACCTGTGTGCTGTTTGGTGATGGGGCCGGGGCGGTTGTCCTGACCGGCGAACCGGGGGCGCCTGGCATGGGCGAACGCGGTATTATCCACAGCTATCTGCGTTCTGATGGGCGTTTCACGGATCTATTGTATGTGGATGGTGGACCATCAAAGACCCAGACCGTGGGCCATTTGCGCATGAGCGGCAATCAGGTTTTTCGTCACGCTATTACCAATATTGCTGCCTCGATCGCCAAAGTGCTTGATGATGCGGGCCTGACGGTCAGCGATGTCGACTGGTTTGTGCCACACCAGGCCAACCAACGTATTCTGGAGGGGATTTCACGTCGCCTGGGCCTGCCGGAAGAGCGCGTGGTGTCTACGGTCGCTGAGCAGGGCAATACCTCTGCGGCATCCATTCCGCTGGCGCTGGATACGGCCTGTCAGGACGGGCGTATCAAAAAAGGCGACCTGGTTCTGATGGAGGCCCTGGGTGGTGGATTTACCTGGGGCGCAGCTTTGATGCGAATGTAGATTGATTTTACAGATAAAGACACTTTATAGCTACTTCTTCTAAGACGCTGTATTGACGGCGTTTCCTTTGCCTCTTAGCCTAAGCATAAGGGAGAACAAGAACAGATGAATAATAAAACACTTACTCGGGTGGATCTTGCTAGCGCGGTTGTCAGTGAAGTGGGGCTGTCGCGTCAGGATTCGGCAGAATTTGTCGATACCATTTTGAATAAAATTGCCGACGCCTTGGTGCGTGGCGAAAGTGTCAAGCTTTCCTCATTTGGCGCGTTTCATGTTCGCGACAAGAATGAACGCATGGGCAGAAACCCAAAGACGGGTGAGGAAGTACCTATTTCCGCTCGCCGGGTGGTGGTTTTCAAAGCCTCTCAGGTTTTGAAAGATCGCGTAGATGCCCACAACGGCTCTTGAATAAGGGTCTGATAACAGGAGTATAAACTGGTCCGCAAGAAACCCAATGCCTATCGCACAATCAGCGAAGCTGCACAGGAGGTCGGCGTGCCGGCGCATGTATTGCGGTTTTGGGAAAGCCGGTTTTCTCAGGTCAGCCCGATGAAAAAAGGCGGCGGTCGTCGCTATTATCGTCCGGAAGACATAGCACTTTTATCGGGTATTCGGGCCTTGTTATATGATGATGGCCTGTCCATCAAAAAGGTGCAGGCCGAGCTTAAAATACAGGGTATCCCGGCCATTGCCGCTCGCGGACGACAAGAAATCATGTCGTCAGCAATGCCAGAAGCGGTAGAGGCAGAAGAGGCGCCTACCAATCCCTCCCTTGGAAATTCAACAGAGAACCAGGAACCGGTTCGCCAGCCCATGGACGAGGATGAATCGCGCACTGAGGCCGTGAACGAGCCGGAAAATCATGACGAAACGCAAGAACGGCTTTCTGACGCTTTGCAAAAACTGCTAAACGCCCGTGAACGGCTCAACGAAACACTGCAAAAGCACTGAATGGCATTGCCAGCTCGCGGTGTGCCTCTTATAAAACGCGCTCCGCAATATCTCGTTATGCGCGGAGTGTCGGAGCGTGGCGCAGCTCGGTTAGCGCACCGGTCTGGGGGACCGGGGGTCGTAGGTTCAAATCCTATCGCTCCGACCATTTTCCCCCCAAGAAAACCCCGAAATGAAATCTTATTTTCAGCGAGGCGCGGCGACCCCAACAAACAGGGTTGAGGCTTCGTTGATCCGATAATGGCCGTTTTCGTCCCGGCGCATGGTGATGGGCCGCGAGGAGGGTTGCCCGGAGGTGTAAACCTTTACCCGATACAGCTGGCCGCCAAGGTCAAAGCGTTTGTCCCGGGTGAAACGGATAACCCATGGACCATTTGGCAGGTTGTAACCGTTATCGGGTATTGCACCATCAACATAAGAACGCGCAATTTCCGCATGGCGATCGATGCCAACTTCAATCAGGTATTCAAGATCGTGGCCAAGCTTCCCATTGCTGAGATAATTGCTGTCCACGATTCGGGTCATGCAATCGCGGGCAACAGCCTTGTCATACTGGTAAGTGATCAGGGCGGCGACAAATACTGTGGCGGCCGCTTCGGGGGATTGGGCGCCGGCCCAGGCGCTTTCACACGCATTTGCGCTGGGCAAGGTGCCTGGAATGGTCATGGTCTGATCGGCCTGTGCCGTTGCCGATATGGTCAAAAAGGCCGCGGCCAACATGATTGTGCGCTTCATCTTTGTATCCCCTTATGTGCGTTCCCATCAGTATAGGGGGCGTTTGCGCCATCAAACAAGGCGAACGGGAAAAGCCACAGGCGAAGAAATGACCTTATATCCGCTTATCCAGTGGGAAAATGCATCACTTTCTTGACTTTGTCCGGTGTGCATTCTCAAAAGGCGGCATGTCTGATGTATCAAAAAATACCGATCCTTTGGTTGTCCCTGCTGCTTCGCGCCCCATTGCGCTCTGGCTGTTTATTGTTACTGCCTTTCTGGTGGCCATGATTGTGGTTGGCGGGGCAACGCGTCTTACTGATTCCGGATTATCGATTACCGAATGGAAGCCGGTCACCGGTGCCATACCGCCGCTGAGCGAGGCCGCCTGGCAGGCGGAATTTGAAAAATATCAGCAAATCCCCGAATACCGCCTGCAAAACCGAGGGATGAGCCTGTCTGAATTCAAATCCATTTATCGGTGGGAGTGGGGCCATCGCTTGCTTGGCCGTCTGATTGGCTTTGTGGTGCTGATCCCCATGCTGGTTTTTGCCTTCAAAGGCCAGATTACCCGTCGACTGGGGCGCCGTTTGTTACTGTTGCTGGGCTTTGGGGCCTTTCAGGGGGCGCTGGGCTGGTGGATGGTCAGTTCCGGTCTGGGTGGTCTGGATGATCGTCTGGATGTCAGTGCCTATCGCCTGGCAACTCATATGGGCATGGCACTGCTTATACTGGGCTTTGCGTTCTGGACGGCGCTGGATGTGTATCAGGGGGAGAGCCCATCACAACCGGATCGTCGGTTTGCCCGGATGGCCGCCGGCTTTATGGCGTTGGTCTGGGTTCAGGCTATATTGGGGGCCTTTGTTGCCGGGACCGATGCCGGTTTTATCAATAATACCTGGCCAATGATGGATGGAGGGTTCTTGCCCGATGCCTATGGTCGCCTGTCGCCGTTTTGGCGCAATTTCTTTGAAAATCCGGCCGCGGCACAATTTGACCATCGCATCGGGGCCTATCTGGTCTTTATCGGAGCCATAGTTGTGACGCTCACCGCATGGCGCCGTGCCACGCCGCCTCTGAAAAAAGCAGCCGGATTGGTTCTGGTGCTGGTCTGTGCCCAGGTCTTGCTGGGGATATGGACCTTGTTGGCGGTAACGCCGGTGCCATTGGGCATTGCCCACCAGGCCCTGGGGGCGCTGGTGTTTCTAAGTGCGGTGCGTTTGACCCATAACAGTCGTTAAGAGTCCGATTTGGCCTGTGTTCCGCTAAGCGGGATGGTGTCCAGCACCACCAGGGCAATGCGGTTGGTGCTGTCGTCGGCCACGGCAATCAGACCGGCGGAGAACCCGGTTCCCCCAAAAGAATGGGTGGAAACCGCCAGAGCCCCCGGATTGGCTGCCCCGGGCGTGCTCAGCGCCTTGGGCGTTTTCAGATTATAGAGCGCCAGCAGGTTTTCATCATAGGCACGCAAATTACCGGCGGCCGGGTCAGAAATCAGGATGATTTTCTTGTCCTTGGTGGTCAGGGCCGCCACCTTGCCGGGGGCGCTTTCCACGCCTTGCAACATACGCACATCATCGCCATTCAGCGACAGGCTGAACAATCCGCCCATTGATCCGGTGGCCACCGCATCATCGCCCGAGGCAGCACAATTGCTGATGGCGATGGCCAGTTTTCCATCCATGGTTTTCTGGGCGCTCAGCGTTGCCTCGCCCTTGTCGCTAATGCGCCAGACGGCCAGGGTTTTATCGGCTTTGCCAATCAGAAATGCCGGGTCGTCCGTTTCGGTCTTTACGGTGCACAGAGCGGTAATGCCTTCGGTAGGCAGTCCCGAAACCGGCAGTTCGATTAATTGGCCACGAGCATCATCCACCAGAAATGATTTCAAGGTGCCGTCGGCCATGACTGCCAGAATAATGCTGGCGTTCAGGCCGCGCAGGTTAAAGCCCGGCTGTGAGGCCAAGGCGGTAATCGTATCGCCTTCCCAGGCGCTGTCTTCTTCGCCTTCAATGTCAACCACCTTCAGCCCACCCATGCTGGAGGCAATGACCAGACGCCCCTCCCAGGGCACGGTGGCCACCGGGGCAAAGGTAATGGCATTGATATGGTCTTTAAACGGACCAAGAGAGGCCGATGTGGATACTTCGGCACTGGGGCGGTTAGCACCGTCGGGCGCATTGCCCCCTTGGGGTTCACAGGCCGCCAGCGCCAGTATGCTGAGGCCTAGGAGGCCGCCAAATGCCAAGGGCCGCGTACCGCGAGGGTCAGGCCGCTTTGTTGCAGATTGAAATACAGGGTTTTTCCGTCGGGTCCAAAACATGCGCCAGTAAACTCATTATGTTGTTTCAGCGCGGAACGCGCCAAGGTGTAAATGCGGCCCTGGGGGGTGATGCCGCGCAAAAAATTATCGCCCTTGCCATCTTCGCAAGTAATTATATCTCCCCAGGGGGCGGTGGTGATATTATCTGCGTATTCCATCACAGATGCGTCCGGAGACTCAACAAAAAGTTGCAGTCGACCGGGCTGGCGGCTCTCCAGTGCGGTGCCTTCCACGGGAGAGGGGATATAGCGCCAGATCTGACCGATTTTGGCTGCGCCGCCATTGGTGCAGGAAAAATACATTTCGTCTTTGCCAAACCACATGCCTTCGCCGCGGGTAAAGCGCGCCGCACCGCCGTCCAGGCCGCGCAGTTCGATATCGTTATTTGGGTTTTCCACGTCATCCAGATCCACCCACTCGGTATACATCCACTGGCCGGTATCAACGGGAGCATCTTTGCTGGTAGGCCAATTGCGCAAGTCCCGTGAGGGCTCGCCAATAATGGCCAGCGCCTGTAATTTTCCGCCCATGGCCAGTTTGCCGGGTACGTCCGGCAGAAACCGGTATAACAGGCTGGCTTTGGAGCCATTATCCTGGGTCATATAGACAATGGACGAGCGCGGATCGACACAGGCAGCCTCGTGTTGGAAACGGCCCATGGCGCGTAGGGGAACGGCCTGTTGCAACCCGCTTTCGGGATCGGCCATCACCTCAAAGGCATAGCCATGGTCCTGCATAATACCTGCCTTTGGTTTGGCGCGCCGTGTGGTTTCCTCGCAGGTGATCCAGCTGCCCCAGGGTGTAAGCCCACCGGCGCAATTGTTATAGGTACCGCCCAGTGCCAGATATTGGCCACTTACCCGCATCGAGCCTTCATCGACCAGCATGCCGGTAACACCGCCGGACAATTGGCGACCCTTGCCACCATGGTCATACAGCTTTGACGAATCAATATTGCCCAGCCTCTTGTCGCCAATGCCAAAGGCACTGATGGACTGGTTAGACGGGGGTAATTCGCGTTTCAGATCGCCGGGCGATATTTCATGATTACGGAGCAGCAGGGTTTTGCCATCTTTCATGGCAAAGGCAGCCATGCCGTCCGGATCAGCCGGTACCAGCAAGCCATCACTCATCAGGTCGCCGGCGCGGGATAATACGCGATACTCAAACCCCTTGGGTAGATCCAGAATACCTTCGGGGTCATCACGTAGTGGCCCGTATTTGCTGGTTTCAATGGGAAAGACCGGCCCCTTTTTTTTAGGCGTACAGGCGGCCAGCGCCGCATAACCGGTAAAGGCGGCGGATATACTGGCCCCGGAGAGGAAAGTGCGGCGGGAAAATCTCATGACACGACTCAGCTGTTGAATTCCATCTCGGGTTTATATGCCATGGTGAGCGTGACAAGAATATGGCAAGACGGCATCGCGGTTTGTTTTGACCCCATGTTCCGAACTCGATAACACTGATGCAGTGCATATTTTTAACGCACTCATTACCGGACCGAAGGGGATCACCATGGGCACAGGCATCAAAAGTATAGTGACGGCGGTTTTACTGGGCCTGCTGTTTATCCAACCCGCCATGGCGGGAGATGCCAAAACGGTCAAGGATGAGAAAAGCAAAGACGAAAACAGCAAGTCCATACCCGATCCAACGCAGTTTATCACCAAGCACAAAGGTCGTTTTAACGGACAGGTGATTGAATATACGGCGACCGCCGGGGAGACGTATCTGCGCAGTAAGGATGGCAAGCCCAAGGCCAGTATTTTTACCTTTGCCTATACTAAAACCAATCTGGCAAAGGGAGAAGTGCGCCCGGTTACGTTTTTGTGGAATGGTGGGCCGGGGTCGGCCTCCACCTGGTTGCACATGGGCACGTTTGGACCAAAGCGCGTCGCCGTGCCCAGTGATGCCAGCTATCCGGGACCGCCGCCTTATCCCATTCTGGACGCGCCGGGCACGATTTTGGATGTGACGGATCTGGTATTTGTGGACCCGGTGGGCACCGGGTTTTCCCGCGCCCTTGGCAAGCATGAAAACAAGGAGTTTTGGGGCCTGAACGAAGACGCCCGTTCGATGGCGGAGTTTATACGCACCTGGGTTACCAAAAACGGCCGCTGGAATTCGCCGCGCTTTTTGCTGGGCGAAAGCTATGGCACCACCCGCGCCGCCGCGGTGTCCAAATTACTGGAAGGCGAATTCATGATGAGCCTGAATGGCATCATCTTTGTTTCCCAGGCGCTCGATTATCAGGGATCATCGCCATATGTAGACAATAATCTGATCGCCCATGTCACCTATCTGCCAACCATGGCGGCGGCGGCCTGGTATCACCACAAGGTTAATCCACGGCCGGATAATCTGGAAGATTTTCTGGCCGAGGCCCGCGCCTTTGCCGCGGATGAGTTATTACCGGCACTATTTAAAGGCACGGCGCTGGACAATAAAACCCATGCCCATATTCGCGACCGATTGGCCTATTTTACCGGCCTTACGCCAGAATATATCGAGCGCGCCAATCTGCGCATAAACGGCTTTCGCTTTGCCAAGGAGTTGTTCCGCAAAGAAGGGCTGGCCGTTGGCCTGCTGGATGCGCGCTATACCACCGATGATATTGATGATCTGAAGGCCGACCCGGCCGGGGATGCGGCCAGCATTGCCATATCCAGCGCGTTCAAATCGGCGCAAATGGACTATATGCACAATGATTTGGGCGTGAACTGGGATCGTATTTATCAGGTGCCGGCCGATGACGCCCTGAATAATGAATGGAACTGGCGCACAGTGCCAGATGGCGAAGCCTATGAGCCGGTCTATGTAAATACGGCCGGTGATTTATCGGTGGCGTTGCGCCACAACCCAACCCTGAAAGTGCTGGTGGCCTCGGGCTATTATGATCTGGTTACCCCGTTTTTTGATGCGGAATACACTCTTGGCCGTCATGGCATCAAACCCGAGCAGATCAGTTACAAATATTTTGGCGGCGGCCACATGATGTATGTGAACGAGCCATCACGGGCGCAATTGCTGAAGAACACTCGTACCTTTATTCAGCAGCAGCTAAAGCCCTAGGTGGCCGGTTCTGGCATCACAGACAGATATCCGTTTTTTCATCCAACAGCTTTCCATCGTCCTTCATCACCACATAAATGGCGGGGATGACCAGTACGGTCAGCAGGGTTGAGGATAAAAGACCAAAGAGCAGCGATATCGCCAGTCCCTGAAAGATCGGGTCAAACAGGATCACCACCGCGCCGATCATGGCGGCCACAGCGGTCAGCAGGATCGGTTTGAACCGGATTGCCCCGGCCATCAACAGGGTCTTGCGCAAGGGCTGGCCCGGCTCGTGCTGGTGACGGATGAAATCCACCAATAGGATTGAGTTGCGCACAATAATCCCCGCCAGCGCAATAAAGCCGATCATCGAGGTGGCCGAAAATGGCGCCCCAAACAGCCAGTGACCGATCATGATGCCAATAAAGGTCAGTGGCACCGGCGAGAGCACCACCAATGGCACGCGGAATGAGCCAAATTGCGCCACCACCAGAAAATAAATACCCATCAGCGCCACCATGAAGGCGGCCCCCATATCGCGGAAGGTGACATAGGTTACCTCCCATTCGCCATCCCAAAGCACTGTGGTTTTGCTTTCATCCTCAGGCTGGCCATGCAGGCTGACATCGGGCACAGCCCCACCGGTTATGGCGCTCCAATCATAGGCTTTAATCTTGTCGCCAATGGCGGCCATACCGTAAATGGGCGCTTCGAACTGTCCAGCCAATTCCCCCATGACCATTTCGGTAAAGCGGCCGTTATGGCGAAAAATGGGATAGCTGCCGGGTTCTTCGGTAATACGCACCACATCGCCCAGCTCGGCAATGCCGCGCTCTCCGGGAATGGCGTTTGATGGTACCGGGGTGGACAAAATACGTTCGGACGGGGTCAGGTCACGCCGGGGCAGGCGAATAGTAATCTCCGCCGGGTCGCGGCCTTCACCACGATAGGAATAGCCAACCGTGCGACCGTTCAAGAGAAGCCCAATGGTGTCGTAAACATCGCGCTGTTCCACCTTGAAATATTCCAGATTGTCTTCATCAATGCTGACATGTAGGCGTGGCGCGCGCGTACCCATGCTGTCATCCACATCAACAATGTAGGGCACATCACGATACATTTGCGCCACCACATGGGCCACGGCGCGCCGGGTGTCGGCATCGGGGCCATAGACCTCGGCCAGCAAGGTGGAAATCACCGGCGGACCGGGGGGGATCTCCACAACCTTGACCGAGGAACCCGGCGGCAGGTCCAGATCCTTTAGTTTTTCGCGGGCCTCCAGCGCAATGTCATGGCTGACCCGTTTGCGCATCCCCTTGGGGGTCAGATTGATTTGCAGATCACCCAGTTCGGGGCTTTGACGCAGATAATAATGGCGCACCAGACCGTTAAAGTTAAACGGTGCGGCGGTGCCGGCATAGGCCTGCATAGAGGTCAGCTCGGGGATGTCTTTAAGGCGCTGGGCAGCAGCAAAAAGCACCCGTTCGGTACGTTCCAGCGAAGTGCCTTCGGGCAGATCGACCACCACCTGAAATTCGGATTTATTGTCAAATGGCAACAGCTTAACCGTGACCGATGTGGTGGCAAACAGCATTAGCGATGACAGGGTCAGTACGCCAATAATGCTAAGAAAAATTACCGATATGCGCTTTGGCCCCATTAATGGGCGCGCCACCCGCAGATACAGCCGCCCCAGAGGGCCAACGCCTACATCATGGGCCAGTTCCGCAGCGCTTTCCCGGCTGGCAACTTTGCGCATCAGCCACGGCGTGATGGTCATGGCCACAAAGAAGGAAAACACCATGGCGGCAGAGGCCACGGCGGGGATGGGCGCCATATAGGGGCCCATCAGGCCCGATACAAACAGCATGGGTAATAGCGCAGCCACCACGGTCAGGGTGGCGATGATGGTGGGATTGCCTACCTCGGCTACGGCCTCTATGGCGGCCTCCACACGGCTGCGCTTGTCGGTCATGGCCCAATGACGGGCAATGTTTTCAATTACCACAATGGCATCATCCACCAGAATGCCGATCGAAAAGATCAACGCAAACAGGCTGACCCGGTTGATGGTATAGCCCAGCATTTTGGCGGCAAACAGGGTCAGCAAGATGGTGGTGGGGATCACCACAAACACCACTACGCCTTCACGCCAGCCAATCACAATGGTCACCAGAATGACGATGGATATGGTGGCCAGTGCCAGATGGAACAAAAGCTCGTTAGCCTTTTCATTGGCGGTTTCGCCGTAATCGCGGGTGACGGTAGCCACCACGCCTTCGGGGACCAGATCACCGCGCAGCACTTCCAGACGGTGGCGTACCTGTTCGGCCACCACCACCGCATTGGCGCCCTTACGTTTGGCAATGGCAATGGAAACCGCCGGGCGGGCGGAAAAGTCGCTGGCGCGCTCGAACGTCCAGACCCGCTCGTCCTTTAGCTGCCCGCCGACCACAATATTGGCCACGTCTTTGACATAGACCGGACGGCCATCGCGGGCGGTGACCAGCAATAGGCCAATGTCGGGGATGCCTTGCAGGGATTGGCCAACCTCTACCGTCAGGCTGCGGTCATTCAGGCGGGCTTTGCCGGCCATAAAGGAACGGTTGGCCCCCTCAATTTTGGCGATCAATTGTTGCAGGGTAATACCATAAAGCGACAGTTTTTCCGGGTCTGGTTCGATACGAATCTGGTCGGCACGGCCGCCGGTAATAAAGCTGAGGCCGACATTTTCGGTCTTGACCAATTGCGAGCGCAACTCGTCGGCGATTTTGTAAAGCGCATTATCATCCCATTTGTCTTCTTCACCGGGTTTGGCCGACAGGGTGATGACAATGATGGGCACATCATTAATACCGCGCCCGACAATCAGGGGTTCGGGTATGGAAACCGGGATCTGGTCAATATTGGCGCGGATTTTTTCATGTACCCGCAAAATGGCCGCATCGGCATCGGTACCCACCAAAAAGCGCGCGGTGACCAATACATTATTGTCCTGAGTGCTGGAATAGACATGCTCGACCCCATCAATGCCCTTGATAATGGTTTCCAGGGGCTTGGTGACCAGCTCGACCGCGTCGGGGGCCTTCAGGCCGGCGGCTTGTACATGAACATCCACCAGGGGCACGCTGATCTGTGGCTCTTCCTCACGCGAAATCGTTGCCAGCGCAATCAGACCCAGCACAATCGAGGCGAAAAGAATAAGCGGGGTTAAGGGCGAGCGAATAAACTGTGCCGTTAAATTGCCCGAAAGCCCTTTTTTATGTTTGGTGCTCATGGGGCTACCAGTTCATCACCATCGGCCAGACCGGTGAGAATTTCCAGCGCCGGGACCGTGTCACCACCTACCTTTATGGTATTTTGTATGCCGCGTTGCACCACTACGTCTCGTGGCTCGTCATTGTCCAGTACCCGTACATAGTCCACGCCAAAACGGGTGGAGACATAACGGGCCGGGATCAATATACGTTTGCGTTTGGCGGTAGAGACCCAAACCCGCACCCGTTCGCCGACAAAATAATCGCCAAGCCCCTTTACCGTGGCATCGGCTAACACTCGGCCATCGGATATTTGCGGATATACCTTGGTAATGGTGCCGGTGCGGCTGGCAGAGCCATCCACCAAAGAGGCATCCACCCGGATTTGATCACCCGTATGAACAAAACGGGCATGACGTTCAGGCAGAGCCAGACGCAGGATGTAATTCTCGGCGGCTATGGTGGCCAAGGGCTCGCCCGGTAGAATTACCTCGCCCGTGGTTACTGGCACGGTAAGTACACGACCGGACGCGGGGGCCAGTACCTTGCCCTCGCGTACCTGTTGGGAAAGCACGCTGCGGTCTGCACGGGCGGATTTCAACTGGTTGGAGATAACA
>WFTT01000046.1 GCA_015485335.1 Robiginitomaculum sp. | reverse complement strand
ATCGGAAAACCGGCAATTCGGAGTTTTGGATGGGTCCGGATGCCCATCGAGAACGGCCAATATCATCAAGCTGAACTCCGGGGGGTATCTTTCGCGCAACTTTAACGACTTTGACCACGTTGTGATTGTCGGGGCGCGTTGGGGGATGCCGGAAATTCTCAAAATATACTCTGCGTATCTGGGTGAAAACGGATATGAGCCGCAGACAAACCGGCAATCGCGGATTGAAACGGTTTTTCTGGAGCTGTGCCGCGATCTGGCTCAAAGGTATTCTTCTCAAACGGCTCTGTTTGAGTGCGGGCATCCGAACATGCATATCATTCCCGCCCCCAGACGCTCCGAGCGTTTGTTGCCGATTGCAAGCAATATAGAGCAGTTTGGCCAACAGCGGTATGCTTCCGGAAAATACCTGAACCTATGCAACCACAATGGTTTAAAGGAGCTTATCAATTTGCAAAGTGCTCTTTTTGTGCAAGCTGTCGAGGCACTCGGAATGAGCTGCCATCCACAGCTGCCCGAAACCATTGGTGAATTCGGATTGACGAAGGCGCATTTTTCGGAGGCGCCAGAGCGATTACAGACCAATCTGCGTGTGGAAATTGACAATATACACATGAACTCTGAATATGGCGCTCTTTTTCTAAGGGATTTTCTCTTTCAAACGGGGCTGGCCAAAAGATGACAAAAATCAACACAGTAAGGAACTGAACAATGACATGGGACCGCAATCAAATGGCCGAACGGGCCGCGCAGGAACTTCAGGACGGGTGGTATGTAAACCTTGGCATCGGCATTCCGACGCTGGTGTCGAACTACATTCCGGAAGACATCCACGTAACCCTGCAATCGGAAAACGGCATGCTGGGCATGGGGCCATTTCCGACCGAGGATGAAATAGACGCCGATCTGATCAATGCCGGCAAACAGACCATTACCGAACTGCCGCAAACCGCCTATTTTGACAGCGCCACCAGCTTTGGCATGATCCGCGGCGGCAAGATCGCCATGGCCATTCTGGGTGCAATGGAGGTTGCCGAAAACGGCGATCTGGCCAACTGGATGATTCCGGGCAAGCTGGTCAAGGGCATGGGCGGTGCCATGGACCTTGTGGCCGGTGTGGGCCGTGTGGTGGTGATCATGGATCACGCCAACAAACGCGGCGAGAGCAAATTGCTCAAGGAATGCACCCTGCCGCTGACGGGCAAGGGCGTTGTGGACCGGATCATCACCAATCTGGGCGTGTTCGATGTGGTCGAAGGCGGCCTGAAAATCGTTGAAATGGCCCCCGGTGTGACCCGCGCCGATATCGACTCCCTCACAGAAGCCAGGATCGTAGCATGAGCCAGACAGGGCCAGCGGGCAAACTGACCCTGCAAACCGTGCCTTTCCCCGCCGACACCAATAGCGGCGGGGATATTTTCGGCGGCTGGGTTCTGAGCCAGATGGATGTGGCCGCCGGCATTGCCGCCGCCGAGCGTGCCCAAGGCCGTGTCGCCACCGTCGCAATCGAGGCCATGCGCTTTCATGCGCCGGTGCTGGTGGGGGATTTATTCACCGTCTACACCCATATTTCGCGCACGGGTAACACCTCGGTCACCATTCATGTCGAAGCATGGGTGCGCCGGCATCGGGACAGCACGCCGACCATGGTGACCGAAGGTGATTTTACCTTTGTCGCGATCGAGGAATCCGGCGTGAAACGCAAATTGCCACCCGGATAATGGTCGTAACGAATCAGTCTGACGAAAAAGCGGAATTTATTTTTCTGTTAAAAACAGAATGTTGAGACCCTATCGGCTGTTTTTGCGAATCAGCCGAATCACTAATCATTGACTGATTCGTTTTCTGTCTATATCTAGTTAAGCCAACAGGACTTTTGCCAACAACTTGTGGCGATACACAGGCAAAGGGGCGTTATGGCCCCGTCCAAGGTATCCCCCGTTGATGGTTTTTGAACACTGAGCAGTGTGGGTGCTTTCGTGCAGGCGAACCGGGAACGGCCGGTAAAACGAAAGCACCCTTTTTTCACAACAGGAAAAAGTCGATCAAACCTTTGCCTGTGCCACGAAAGCCGCCGCACCCAGACCGGCACGCCGGCCTGTGGACAGGCAGGCGGTTAGCAGATAGCCACCGGTCGGGGCTTCCCAATCCAGCATTTCGCCAGCGCAGAAAACGCCGGGGATTTCGGTCAGCATAAAGGCGTCATTCAGGCTGTCGCGCCTGATGCCGCCCGCCACGGAAATCGCCCGCGCGATGCCTGCCGTGCCCGAATAGGGCACCGGCAGCGCCTTGAGGTGTTTGGCCAAAGCCCCGCGCGGTTGCGGTGGTTTGGCGAATTCCATCAGCAGGCCAATCGCGGCAGGTGTCAGGTGCAGGGCCTTGCGCAAGGCGTTTGACAGGCTGTTTTTCGGCGGCACTTTTGCAAGCCGGTCTGTGATGTGTTCAAGGCTCAGGTCCGGACATAAATCGAGCATCAAAGGCAGGCCTGCGCGCAATTGCGGGCTGAAATCATACACCAGAGACCCCTCCAGCCCGTCTGCGGTAATCACAAATTCGCCTTTGCGGGTTTTGTCGCCGCTGTGCAGGGTCACATTCTTGAGCGCGCTGCCGAAATGGCGGTTCATGTGTTTGGACCATGGCACCAGCACCCCCATATTGGCCGGCTCGAACGGGGCCAGTGCCACGCCTTTGCCCGCAAGAATTCCGGTCCAGTCGCCGTTGGAGCCAAGCCGCGGCCAACTGGCCCCGCCAAGCGCCAGAACCGTTGCGCGCGGGGTTCTGGTTTGCGGCCCTTCCGGCGTATCAAAAACCAATGCCCCGTCTTGCCAGCCCTGCCAGCGCCAGCGGGTTTGAATGGTGACTTTTTTACCTTCCAGCCGCGCAAGCCAGTTTCGCAACAGGGGCGAGGCCTTCATGGATTTGGGGAAAACCTTGCCACTGGAGCCAGTGAACACCACTTGGCCAAGCGCCGCCGCCCAGGGGCCGACATCCCGATTGCCAAAGGCCTCCAGCGAGGGGCGAAGCCACGCGCTCTGCTGGCCATAGGCTTTGATAAAGCTGTCGAAATCCGCGTCTTTGGTCAGGTTCAGGCCGGATTTTCCCGCCATCAACAGCTTGCGTCCGGCGGTGGGCATGGCATCCGCCACCAGCACAGACACCCCCTTGTCGGCGAGCATTTCTGCCGCCATCAATCCGGCGGGGCCGGCCCCTATGACCAGCGCGTCAAGCATCGGCCGGCAGGCCATTTTGACCTTTGATATGGACAACCCGTTGGGGGTAGGGAATTTCAATGCCGTTTTCCCTGAGCACATTCCAGATCAGGAACAGCACATCGGACTGGTATTTGTTTTTACCGTCATCAATGCCTTCGACCCAGAATTCCACCGCGAAATCAATGCCGCTATCGCCAAAGCCGCGCAATTCACAATCGGGCGGGAAGGGGGTGTCGAGGATTTCAGGATGGCTCGACACGGCCTTTTCGACCATGGCCGGTATCAGGTTGATATCGGTGTCATAGGAAACAGAAAACGGGGCTTCATAGCGGTTGGCAGAGCCGCTGTCAGAGTAATTTACGACGCGGGTGGTGATGAAATCCTCGCATGGTACCACGATCCAGCGCCCGTCAAAGGTTTCAAGGATCACCGCGCGGGCAGTCATGCGGATGATGGTGCCTGCCTCGCCGCCGTCCAGTTCCACATAATCGCCCACCGTGGCCTGTCCTTCCAACAGCAGGATCAATCCGGAGATAAAGTTGGAGGCGATCTTTTGCAAACCAAAGCCAAGGCCGACACCGATGGCACCGCCCAACACCGCCAGCGAGGTCAGGTTGATGCCCATGATGTTCATCAGCATCAGGAAAGCGACGCCAAAGATCAGGGTTTCAACCGCTTTGGACGCCAGCTCGCGAATGGCGGGGCGCATGTCTTTCTGGCTTTTGATGTAATTGGCGGAGTGGTCATTCGACCAGCGCCCGAGCCAGAAAATCACGGATCCGAAAACCAGACCGCGCAGGATGGCCAAAGCCGAGAAGCTGATATTGCCAAGGGTCAGCACCATGCCCCCCAGCCAGGCAATCAGTGGATCAAGCACCCCGAGCGCATAAAGGGCGGAGGCCGGGATCAGCACGTATTTGCCCAGCAATTTCAGGAATGGTTCATAGATGATCCGCTCTACCAGAATGCGCGCTGCAATAAAGAAGAAGACCCGTTTGCCAAAGGCGATCACTGCGCCAGAGCCGAACAGGGTGCGGGTGACCTGTTCGCCCAAACCGGTGAAAATATAGGCGAGCAGCGGCAGCAGCAGGGGCAAAAACAGCAACACAAACCGGCGCAGGGTGGCAAGGATATGGGTTTGCTCCTTAGGCGGGGTCAGCAATTTTGTGGCCAGCGGCGTCAGGCTGCGGGTGATGTAATAGGCCGCGCCAAAGGCAACCAGCAACAGGCCGAACTGGGACCAGGCGGCGGCGCTGGTGAGCCAGCCAAGCGCCAGATCGCGGGCCTGTTCGGCATAGCCGAGGGCGGTTTGGATCATAGGATTGTCGAAATTCATGGCCGGCCTCTTGGGTTAACGTGCGCACCGTTTACAAAGTTTCGCGCAAGCTGGCCATGGGGTTAAAGAGTATTATGCCTCCGGCGGGGATATTTATGACGAATTCGAAAGGCGTTTTAGAGCGGTTTTGTTGTTGTCATAGGCGGCGGCATAGCAATCGGCGATATCGTCGGGGGCGAGGTTCTGGGCAAACAGCCTGTTGATCGCGGCGATCTGGGCCGGTGTGGCGGCCATGGCATCGGCGGTGAGGGCGGCGATTTTTTCGGGGAAATCCGCAAGGGGCAGGACCGCATCCGTAAGGCCACAAGCGAGGGCCTCGGGGGCGGTGAGCTTTTGGCCCGCCATCAGGATCATTTTTGCCCGTGCACTGCCGATCAGATCGGCCAGACGGCGCACATCGGCGGGTTGGGGCAGGAAGCCGCGTTTCAGCACCGGATAGAAGAATTTTGTCTGCGGGGTGCAGATGCGGATATCGCAGGCCAGTGCCGCAGCAAAACCGCCGCCCGCCAAGGTGCCGTTCAGGGCGGCGATGCTGAGGCAGGGCAGGGCGGCGATGGCGCTGGACATTTCGGTCCAGACCGGCGCGCGGGTGAAGCTGTGCATGTCGTCGGTGCTGGACATATCGGCACCGGCGCTAAAGACGCGGTCGCCTGCTCCGGTCAGCACGAATACCCTCAGTTCCGGATCCTGACGGGCCGCGCGGGCGGCGTCGCGGAGTTGGCCGAGCATCGCCTCTGTCAGGGCGTTGGCTTTGTCCGGCCGGTTCAGGGTGACGGTCCACTGGCCTTTGGCATTTTCAACGGTGATCATGTCAGGCCCATTTTCCGGCGCAAATCCGGATCCCGCAAGGAGACGACTTCGCCCTGATAGCTGTCGGAGGCCGGATCGCACATCCAGACCATGGCTTTGGCGGGCCATTCGGGGGGGATGTGGTCTTCCCATTTCAGCTTGCTGACCGCGTTGATGCCGCTTTCGCGGATGATTACCTGCATGTCGGTGGCCACGGTGCCCGGGGACAGAACCAGCGTGCGGATGCCGTTGG
>WFTT01000045.1 GCA_015485335.1 Robiginitomaculum sp. | reverse complement strand
CTGCGCTTTTGTCAGCCTGGCTGGTCATCCATGTGCACAAGATGACCACCCGCGTTTCGCTGGCAGAGGTTGCGCGCATGTTCAAACCCTATGTGCTGATTGCCAGCCCGGCAATCATGACCCAGCTTTCCACCCCGTTTGGCAACTATCTGCTAACCAAGGTCATCGCAAACCACGGCGATGCCGCTGTTGCCGGTTGGGCCGTGATTTCCCGCGTGGCTGTCTTGGCCTTTGGTGGTATTTTCTCCCTTTCAGGGGCAATCGGCGGCATCATCGGCCAGAATTTCGGGGCCGGCCAAATGGACCGCGTGCGCCAAACCTTTCGCGATGCGCTCCTGTTTTGCCTTGTCTATACGCTTGGAGCATGGGCGCTTTTGGCCATCTTCCACAACCCGATTGCCCGATTGTTCAATCTTGGCCCCGACGCCACACAAGTGCTGGGGGCCTTCACCCTGATCGGGGCCGGAGGCTATGTGTTTACCGGTGCCCTTTTCGTGTCAAACGCGGCCTTTAACAATCTGGGCCGCCCCTTGTATTCCACCGCCTGCAACTGGTTTCGCGATGGCCTGCTGATCTATCCCTGCGCCGCTGCCTTGGGGGCGGCCTGGGGTGCGCCCGGCGTGATTTATGGCCAAGCCCTTGCCGCTGCCATCAGCGGCACCTTGGCGGTGTTATGGGGCTGGTCATTCGTCAACAGGCTGGCGCGCTCGATACCCGTTTCCCCTGCCAAAGCTTGACCTTTGACCAAAGCTGACCTATCCGGCAAGGAAACCAGCCGCGATGGAAAATCACATGCCAACCTTTACAGCCCTGACCACCCTGCAAGACAAAGAACAGGCACAGGCCCTTGCCGATGCCATTGAAACCCTGAACCCGGAACCCACCGGCGTTGGTGTGTTCGAGGTCGAGGACGGATCCGGCACCTATGAGGTCGGTAGCTATTTCATCGAAGCGCCGGACGAGGTCGGCCTTGCCCTGCTGGCCGCCGCCCATGGCGCGAAACCTTTTGCCGTATCCGAACTGCCCGAAACCGATTGGGTCGCCGCCGTCAAACGCGAACTTTCCCCGATCGTTGCGGGCCGGTTTTTCCTCTATGGCAGCCACGACGCGGACAAGGTGCCAACCGATTGCGTCCCCTTGTTGATAGAGGCCGCCATGGCCTTTGGCACCGGCCACCACGGCACCACACAGGGCTGCCTGACGGCGCTGGACACGCTGGCCAACAACGGTTTTGTTGGCAAAAACGTGGTGGACGTGGGATGTGGAACTGCTGTTCTGGCCATGGCTGCTGCGAAAATCTGGCCCGGTGTGATGCTGGCCAGCGACATCGACGAAGTCGCCACCGATACCGCCCGCGCCAATATTGCCTGCAATGATCTGGAAGGGCGGATCGACGTTGTTACCTGTCCCGGTTTTGAACACGATACCCTGCGCGCCAAAGCCCCTTACGACCTGATCTTTGCCAACATCCTCAAGGCCCCGCTGGTGGCCTTGGCACCGGATATGGGGAAATATTGCGCTGCGGGAGGCTATGTCATCCTGTCCGGCATCCTGAACGAACAGGCCGCCGATGTCCTGGATGCTTATGCCGCGCAGGGGTTCGAACGGAATGAGCCGCTTATTGTTGGCGAATGGTCAACACTCTGTCTTCAAAAAGCCATCTAATTTGCCTCAAACTCGCCCCATTTGACCTATATTTAACGCCTCGTAAAGAGTGAGCGAGATGTATGGGGTACAACATGGCCGAGAATATGCCAACGTTTGAAACACGCCTAAAAAGAATAGGCAAAGTTCAAAAGGAAGGCATCTTCTCGGCCGATAGTCGCCGGATACGGACGTACAAGCTGGTGCCTTTCTTCACATTTCAGTTTGTGCTATATTTGGGTCTGAGCTATGCCGGACTTACAGGCACCAAGATATACCTGTTCCAGAAAATGGGTCCCAAAGGGTATTCAGCGCATCTGTCGCAGCTGGATCACGGCAAGCAGTCCGCGCGCATCGCGGCAAAATTGATGCAACCCGATTGGTTCATGCAATTCATCATCGACAATATTCAGGTGCCGCAAAACGTTCTGTAAGGTCCAAAATCTTCCGGCGCAGGCTGTGCATAGGCTTCGCAACCGTCCTGCTGTTCAAACGGTTGACTCAACACCTTGTTAAGTCGCTCGAACGGCGCGATATTATTGTGCTTTTCCATGGATTGCAGGGCTTCTTCGACCTTGTGATTGCGCGGAATATAAATCGGGTTTACCCGCTTCATCTGCAAGGATCGTGTGACCGGATCACTGGCCTCGTCTTTTAGACGCCGCTGCCAACGATCAAACCAGTCGGCAAAGGTAGTCGGGTCGTTAAACAGTGAGGCAACTTCCTGCGCGCGCCCGAATGACGGCTCTGACAAGCCCCGGAAAAGCAGCGTGTAATCAACGCCCTGCCCTTCCATCGCAGCCATAAGATCATCCGCAAGCTTGCCGTCCCCGGGTCGCGCGGTTTGCAAGCCCAGCTTGGCCCGCATACAGCCGGTCCATGCGGTCAAATACTGTTGCGCAAAAAGGTTCACTTCTGTTGAAGCGCGCTCGATTGCACGGCTTTCGTCGGAATCGATCAGCGGCAAAAGCGTCTCGGCGAAACGCGCCAGATTCCAGCGTGCCATAACCGGTTGCTGCCCATAGGCATAGCGCCCCTGATGGTCGATCGAACTGTACAGCGCGCGCGGATCATAGGTATCCATAAACGCACATGGCCCGTAATCAATGGTTTCCCCGCTGATGGTCATATTGTCGGTATTCATCACCCCGTGAACAAACCCGACCGTCAGCCATTTCGCCAGCAATTCCGCCTGCGCCTGTGACACAGATTGCAGCAACGCCAGATAGGGGGTGTCGCTGTCCCGGGCATGGGGGTAGTGGCGGGCAATGGCATAATCCGCCAATTGGCGGACCTTTTCTGTTTCGCCACGCGCGGCAAAATACTGAAAAGTCCCGACCCGTAAATGGCTGGCGGCAACCCGCGTCAGAACCGCCCCCGGCAAAGGCCCGTTTTCGCGCATCACAGATTGCCCCGTCGTCACCGCCGCCAGTGCCCGCGTGGTCGGAATGCCCAGCGCGAACATGGCTTCGGCCACAATGTATTCCCGCAACACCGGCCCGATCGCCGCTTTGCCATCGCCACCCCGTGAAAACGGAGTGCGACCGGATCCTTTCAACGCTATGTCCCGCCGCTCGCCGGCCTGATTGAAAACTTCACCCAACAACAAGGCACGCCCATCGCCCAGCTGCGGGGAAAAGCCGCCGAACTGATGCCCCGCATAGGCCTGAGCCAAAGGATCAGCCCCCGCCGGAGCCGTGCTACCGGAAAAGATTTCGGCCAGTTGTTTGTCTGTAAGCGCCGTCACATCCAGCCCCAATTCAGCCGCCAACGGCCTGTTCAGGGCAATCAACTCGGGATCGGGTGCAACATCGCCCTGGCAAGGCGTGTAAAACCCGTCGAGCTTTTGGGCATAGCTGTTGTCAAATTGCAAACTGGTCGGGATCGGTGTTTCGGTCACGGGGTGCTCCTAGCGGGACGGCAAAACCCAATCAGGCCGAATGAAATGGCAGGTATATCCGTTGGGCAAACGTTCCAGATAATCCTGATGCTCCGGCTCTGCCTCCCAGAAATCGCCCACGGGTGCAACCTCTGTGACAACCGGTCCCGGCCACAGACCGGAAGCGTTCACATCCGCTATTGTCCGCAAAGCTTCCTGATGCTGGTCCTCGTCCACATAATAAATTGCAGACCGATAGGCCGTTCCGCGATCGTTACCTTGACGGTTCGGCGTTGTCGGGTCGTGAATTTGAAAAAAGAACTCCAGAATTTTCCGGTAGCTCAGGATCGCCGGATCAAAAATAATTTCGATCCCTTCGGCATGGGTGCCATGATTACGATAGGTCGCGTTCGGCACATCGCCGCCCGTATACCCCACACGGGTCGATACCACACCGGGCATTTTGCGGATCAAATCCTGCATCCCCCAAAAACAGCCGCCGGCCAATACGGCACGTTGTGGTTCCATTCAAATATCCTCCACCTGATCCAGATAGTCACCATACCCCTGCGCCTGCATTTCCGCCTTTGGAATAAACCGCAGAGCGGCCGAATTGATGCAATAGCGCAAACCGCCACGGTCCGGCGGGCCGTCATTGAACACATGGCCAAGGTGGCTATCGCCATGGGTGGAGCGGACCTCTGTTCGGGTACGCGCAAGGCTGGTGTCGATTTTTTCGGTGACGTGTTTTGGTTCGATCGGCTTGGTAAAACTGGGCCAGCCGCAACCGGATTCATATTTATCGGACGATGCAAACAAGGGTTCGCCCGACACAATATCAACGTATAAACCAGCCTCCTTGTTATCAAGATAGGCACCTGTTCCAGGCCGCTCTGTTGCGTCTTGCTGGGTAACGCGATAGCTCTCTGGATCCAGTCGGGCAATGGCTTCGGCGGTTTTAGAGTACTGGGTCATTGGACCTCCTACAAATGGGATAACAGCAGCGGTTCAAGGAATACTACATTACGTTGCGATCCCGCAAAACGGTCAACAGTTTTTTCCCTCTGGCATTGCTTTGGGCACAGGTAACTACGTAAGTTTGAACTTCTTTGGCGGTAAAGTAACGCAGTTGATCCCTGCTTCCAACCGCGACCCATCACAAAGAAGCGAGAATCATCGGGGTTATTCTGCCTTGGTATTCTGGCGTCCGGTTTCCCTGTTTTTTGACAACTCCACCCATTGCTGACCTAACCCGCAACAGTCTCCCCCTAACCGGTAACACTGTTCAAAATTCAATTACAATCAAGGCAAAAAACTGGGCGCAATGCCGTGTAATTTAGAATTAATCTATTAAAAATGTTTGGAATATGACATAAACATTACGTTGGTAACGAGGTGCAAACAGTATTTGCAATGTAGTAGATACAAACCCACAGCGGGTTGCTGTGTTTTAAAAACACCTCCAAATCAATCATCAGAGCGTTTCTCCCTCAAGTAGAAGGAGACGAGTTAGCGCTCTGGCTTGATAGCCAATATTTGGCCCTCTTCCCCTTTTGCATGGGGAGCCTGCTTGCAAGGTCGGGAGCCTCAGTTGAACGAGTTGAATTTTGTAAAGGAGTGTTGTTCCGGGAAGTCTAAAATTGGGTGCTGCTTGATCGGCTTTCAAACGTGTACTTTGTTTGAGCAGCCGTATCCTTCATCTCTTTCGAGATAGCAACATAAAGTCTGCCGTCCTGAGTGTGTTTCAGGCCACCACATGCTTTGTGCCGATTTTCTGATTTTGACAATACTTTGTGTATCGAGAAAGGGAAGTGCATTGGCTATTGACCCAAACCAGGGCCTGCTGCAATCGCAGTATGCCGATCCGTTACTGGATGCCAGATCATTCGGATTTTACCCGAACATCTTCAAACGCATTCTCGATTTGATCGGTGTGTTACTCTTGGCAATACCGGCCATTCTCATTGTGGGTATCTTTGCGATTTTAATCGCTCTGACCGGTGCAAACCCTTTTTATTCCCAAGAACGCGTCGGAAAGAATGGTCGTATCTTTCGCATGTGGAAACTGCGCTCCATGGTTCCGAATGCAAAAGAAAAGCTGAATGAATACCTCGCACAAAACCCGGAAGCACGTGCCGAATGGGACAAAACACAGAAGCTGAAAAACGATCCGCGTATCACGAAAATCGGACATTTTATCCGCAAGACATCTCTGGATGAATTGCCCCAGCTTTTGAATGTGTATATCGGCGACATGTCTTTGGTGGGTCCACGCCCGATGATGCGCGAACAACGCACCTTGTATCCGGGTCAAGCCTATTACAAACTGTCACCCGGTATTACCGGGTTTTGGCAAGTATCGGAACGCAACGAAACCAGCTTTGCCGAACGCGCTTATTATGACACGAGCTATTTACAACAGCTTTCGTTCACAACAGATTTGCGGGTGCTTTTGCGAACCGTAGCTGTGGTTTTACGCGGAACCGGTTGCTAAGCCGTTTCGCACGCCTTTAACAACAACACCTGCTATTCTGAATTGGACATTTGCCCTTATTTGGCCAAGGTTACATCCTAGAGTAAGCCAAATTAACTTAAAATGGTTCCGGGGTAACCTTGCCTTACGACCTGAATAGCGAGTGTTGTTAATAAAATGCCCAACAGCCTGGCATATCTTATGTTGCTGGTTTGGCCTTTGGTCATGGTGTTTCTGTTCCGCCGGATGCCTGCACATCGCGCTATGATCTGGTCATTGCTGGGGGCCTATCTTTTCCTGCCGCCACAACCCGCTGCATTTGATTTTCCGCTCCTGCCGCCCTTTACCAAAGAATCCATTCCGAACCTTGTGCTTTTGCTGATCTGCCTCGTTAAATTCGGGCCAAATGTTATTCAGCTGCCAAGCAGTAAAACCGCCAGAATTCTGATCTTTCTTTTTGTTTTCAGCCCGATCGCCACGGTTCTGGTGAATGGTGAGCCTCTGATCTTCAGGAACGGGTCTTTTCTGCCCGGTTTGCGGTTCACCGACATGGTCGCCCTCGTTATTACACAAGCCATGATGCTTTTCCCCGTTATTCTGGCGCGCAATATTCTGGCCAGCGAAGAGGCCCACCGGGATTTGTTGAAAATCCTGATGGTGGCGGGGCTGATATACAGCATTCCCATGCTGATCGAAATCCGCCTAAGCCCGCAGCTCAATTTATGGGTATACGGTTATTTCCAGCACTCCTTTATCCAGTCCATCCGCTTTGGCGGTTTTCGCCCGGTTGTATTTCTGGATCATGGTCTCTGGGTTGCCTTTTTCGCCATGACCTCCACCATGGCCGCCTTTACCTTGTGGCGGGTGGACCGGTCCACACATCGGGCCGTTTACTTGCTGGCGGCAGGGTATCTGGGCATTGTTCTGGTGTTGTCAAAATCACTGGGGGCGCTGTTGTTTGCCATCCTGTTGACACCACTCATTTTCCTGTTGAACCGCAAAATGCAACTGCTGGTCGCCTTTGTCCTGATCCTGCCCATTCTGGCCTATCCGGTGCTGAAAACCAGCAATCTGGTCCCGAGCCAATGGATGATTGAACAGGCAAAGAAAGTGAATGATGACCGTGCCAACTCTCTTAAATTCCGTTTCTACAACGAGGATATTCTATTGGATCGAGCCAATGAGAAACCCCTTTTCGGCTGGGGATCATGGGGACGAAATCATATACACAACCCGGACTCCGGTGAAATAACAACCGTCACAGATGGCCGATGGATTATTGTTTTTGGCGTATTTGGCTGGATCGGTTTCATCGCTGAATTTGGTTTGCTCACTTTGCCTTTGGCCTTGCTGTGGCGCATCAATCGCAAAGTTCGTGTCGAGGATATCTCTCCCTATGCCGGACCAATC
>WFTT01000044.1 GCA_015485335.1 Robiginitomaculum sp. | reverse complement strand
AGGCCATGCTTGGCCGCCACATAGGCCGATTTGTACGGCGAGGCCACCAGCGCGTGGGCCGAGGCCATATTGACAATGCGGCCAGCCCCCTGCGCCTTCATGATGGGCACGGCAGTGCGAATAATATGAAAGGCGGATGAAAGATTAATCGCCAGTATGGCATCCCATTTTTCCACCGGAAAATCCTCTATGGGGGCCACATGCTGAATGCCAGCATTGGGGACCACAATATCCAAACGCCCAAAGGCGCGATGGGTTTGTGAAACCAGATCGGCAATCTCGTCCGGGCGGGTCATATCCGCCCCATGATAGCGCACATCCACGGCGTGTTTTTGCGCCAATTCAGTCCGGGTGCGCTCGATCGCATCGCGGTCGCCAAGGCCGTTCAGCATCATATTGGCCCCGGCTCCGGCCAGCGCGTCGGCCAGGGCCAGGCCGATGCCTGACGTAGAGCCAGTGATCAGGGCAGCGCGCCCGGTAAGGGGTTTATCAGCGCTCATATCAGGCCGCCTTTTTGGCCGGTTGCTGGCGCGCAAATAATGGTTTGTCCGGTGTGGAGCCTTGGGCATCATAGCGATAGCCGGCAATGGCAAAGTCTTTGAGCCGGTCAACATCATCAATACGGTTTTTGATGATCCATCTGGCCATCATGCCGCGGGCCGGTTTGGCAAAGACCGCCAGTGTGCGGGCCTGGCCATCTTTGATCTCTTTGAAGACCGGGCTGACTACCTGGGCGTTCAGGGCCTTTTTATCGACGCTTTTGAAATATTCATTGGAGGCCAGATTCAGCAGTACCCTATTGCCAGTGCGCGCCAGATCGGCGTTCAGTTGTTCGGCAATACGCGGTCCCCAAAAGTCATAAAGATCCTCGCCGCGCGGGTTTTTCAGCTTGCGCCCCATTTCCAGCCGATAGGGTTGCATCCGGTCCAGAGGGCGCAACACGCCATAAAGACCCGACAGAATGCGTATATGGTTTTGCGCAAAGGTAAGATCGTCGGGGCTGAGGCTGGACGCATCCAGGCCCCGATAGACATCACCGGCAAAGGTCAGTACCGCCGGGCTGCCTTGTGCCTCATCACTTAGGTCCAGCGCGGCAAAGCGTGCCTGGGTCAGTTCCGCCAGCGCATCAGAGAGGCCCATGAGCTGTTTGATCTCTGTCCGGCTCAGTTTTTTGGCAATTTTACCCAGAGTCTGTGCCTCTGTGATCAGGGGCGGCGGGGTGGTGGTTACCCCCTTGGGGGCCTCCCGAACGGTAATTTTCTTGGCCGGGGACAGGACGCACAGCATGGGAATCTCCTTTAAGTGAAGATGTAATCAGGATTGAAGCACCGTGCAAATCTAACGCAAAAAAATGTATGCATAAACACAAACCCCCGCCTGCGCATTGGCAGACGGGGGAAGTGCGGTTTAGAGGGTTTTTAAAGTTCAAATCGTTACATGCGTTTGAACCTTGGGGGCGTTCGGGGAGGATTAGCCGCGCATGGCCCGGCGATCCCGGCGGGACCGACGACGACCAACCGTGCTGGCATGATAGGTGCCATTGGCTACGGATTCATTGGCAGCCTTCATCGCCTTGGTGTTCAGATCAGGAGCCATGGTCATCAGACCCTGGGCATCCAGATAATCACGAACACTGGTGGTGTGTGGCAGGTGCCGTACCCCAATGGTGCGGCGAACCCGCGCCAGGGCGTTGTCGAACATGGTGTTGGCATCAAAATGCGAAAAAGCTTCAGCGACCGACATGATAGTTTCCTTTTTTCTTGTGGTGTTTTTATCTTGTGAACAGCATATGGGCCTGTTGTACGATTATGAGAACTGCCAGCTTGTCGGAATAGCTATGCACATATGCATGGCTTGATGGTGCTGGCCCATCTTTTCAGTTCAGGCCTATGGCATCGATTATATTGCCCCCCAATGGATGTGGTTTGATTGTCAGGGCATTGCCAAATGAAAAATGGCTGGCCAACGAGCGCCACGGCTACTGCATAAACTCATTATTTGATGTTGAGAATGAGTTGCATATTCAAAATTTACTGTGTAGATGAGAATCGTTCGCAATAACGGAATGCCAATCCGGTCATTCCAATCAGAGGGTTTTACAGAGTATGCGTAATCAACACAGGGCCATGTTGAAACTAGTGATGGGCGTTTTGATGACCAGCACCGCCATACCGGTCATGGCGGCGGAGCATGAGGGCGAGGACCACCCATGGCCATCGGATGATCTGATCATCATTACCGGCTCTCATGCCTCGGTAGAGGACGTTCCCGGCTCGGCAAGCTTTATTGGGCTGGAGGCATTGCAAAAGCAGGATTACAGCGACATTAATCGCGTATTGCGGGCTGTGCCGGGGGTCAATATTCAGGAGGAGGACGGCTTTGGTCTGCGCCCCAATATTGGCATTCGCGGCACCGGGCTGGACCGTTCGGCCAAGATCACCCTGATGGAAGACAGCGTGCTGATCGCGCCGGCCCCGTATGCGGCGCCCAGTGCCTATTACTTTCCTTCGGCGGGACGGATGAGCGGCGTTGAGGTGATCAAGGGCGCAGCGGGCATCAAATATGGTCCCCGGACCCAGGGCGGCTCAGTAAACCTGCTATCAACGGCGGTGCCAGGCACGTTTGGCGCGCTGGCTGATTTGCGCCTGGGGGATTTCAATACCCGGCGCGCCCATATCTGGGCCGGTGGTCCGGTGCGTGAAAAGGGTGTGCGCATCAGCCTGCTGGGCGAGGGATTTTTCAATTCATCTGATGGTTTTAAACGTCTGGATAATGGCGGTAATACCGGCTTTGATATTCAGGATTATGTGGTCAAATTGCGCCTGCAATCGCCAAGTAATACAGCACATCAGCAAAGCCTGGAATTTAAGGCGCAATACTCTGATCAAACCTCGGATGAAACCTATCTGGGGCTGACCGATACAGACTTTGCCGCCACGCCGTTTCGCCGTTATAGCGGCTCTTCGCTGGATGAATTTACTGGTGAGCATTCTCTTTTTTCTGCCCGTTGGCAGGGGGATCTGGGCAAAGGCTTTACCAGCACGGTTTTGGCCTATCGCACAGATTTTTCCCGGGACTGGTTCAAGCTGGACCGGGTGGATATCGCGGGCACGGTCTCTAATGGCGGCAAAAGCGGTATTGGGATTTCTTCGATACTGGCCAATCCGGACCGTTATGGCGACGAGCTGGCCATTTTAAAGGGCGAAAACGGCCTGGTTTCGGCGGATGGGGCCTTGCTGATCAAACATAATAATCGCGATTATTATGCCCAAGGTTTGCAAGGGGCGATGGCCTGGAACGGTGATTTGGGGAAGGCGAACCACACCATCGAGGCCAGTGCGCGCTATCATGAAGATCAACAGGATCGCTTCCAATGGTGGGATCGCTATAAAAGCGATGCCGGGACGCTGGTCCGCACCGGCGTGGATGCCGCCGGCACCGAATCCAATCGTATCGACAGCGCCAGGGCGCTGGCGCTTTATGTGCAGGATACGGCCATTATCGGGCGCTGGACTTTGGTGCCGGGCGCGCGTTTTGAAAGCGTGGATTTACAAAGGCGCGATTATGGCAAGGCCGACCCAGATCGCCTTGGCGGGGCCATGAAACAAACCGATAATACGGTTAGCGCCTTTATACCGGGTCTGGGCATAATCTATGATGTGAATGACCACTATGCGTTGTTTGGCGGCGTGCACGAAGGATTTTCCCCGCCATCGCCGGGCCGTCAAAACGCCCGCGCCGAAACTGCTACCAATTGGGAGCTGGGAAGCCGCTGGCATCGCGATGGTTATCTTGTCGAGCTGACCGGATTTTATAACGCCTTTTCCAACATGGTGGGTACGGTTACAGCCTCCACCGGCGGCAATGCAGCCATTGGCGATCAGTTTAATGGCGGCAAGGTGGATGTAAAAGGGGTCGAGGCCACGGCCAGTATGGATCTGGCTGCTCTTCTGAATACGCCCTTCAACATGCCGCTGCGTTTTGCCTACACCTATACCGACGCCAGTTTTAAAACCAGTTTCCAAAGCGGGTTCGAGCCCTGGGGGGCAGTCACGGCGGGGGATAAGGTACCCTATATTCCCCGTCACCAGGGATCGGCGGCATTGGGCCTGGAGGGAACACACTTTGGCGGCGAGCTGTCCTTATCCTATGTTTCGGCAGTACGTACCCAGGCAGGGCAGGGCCCCATCCCGACCTCTTCGCGGATACAAAGCCATGTGGTGGCTGACCTTAGCACCTATTGGCAGGTCCAGGACCGCGTGCGGGTATCGGCCAGTGTGCGCAATCTGTTTGATACCCGTTATGCGGTGGCCAGACGCCCGGCCGGCTTGCGGCCGGGGCTGCCTCGCATGGCGTTGATCGGTCTTACCCTGTCGTATTGACGGTGTTCAGCTTTTGATATCTTCCGGCCGTACGATTTTGGAACCCAGTTCTTTCAGAACTTCGTCGGCCTGATAGGCTTTTTCATTCTTGGCTGGTTTTTCACCATGATACATGGCGATCTCGGCAGTGGCTGTATAGCGGGTGATCTGGCGGATGTCATAACCATCAAAAAATGGGTCATAGCCATAACCATAGCCATAAAACGGGCTGTAATAACTCCAGCCAAAGCCATAATGGCCAAGATAGCCAAAGTGAGAGCCATAACCGGCACCAAAACCGGAACTGCTTGAATAGCGTTCTTTCTTTTCGGTATTGCGATCGGCAATGACAAAATAGTCATAGCCGTTCTGTTTGGTCAGCTCAGCGGCGCGATACAGCAGGTAATTCTCTACGGTTTCCAGATTGGTAAGGGAATTTCCCGAGAAGGAAACGCGATAGCGATTGCTTTCAATGCGTTGTTCGCTATAGCCGCGAGACGAATCCACGGCGGCCTGATAGGGCGTGGCCGTGGCGCAGGCCGTCAGGATCAATCCGGCGGCTGCCAAGGCGAGGAGGGTAAGTTTGCGCATTTATCTTCTCCAGTATGTGGGGCGGCGGGGGCGTTGATACCTCTTTAATATGGAGCGATCTGGCCCCGACGTCGAGGGTTATCACCATTTGTTCATCCGTCATTCATATTCAAGACGCTTTAAATGCGCTATAGGGCTTGTCTGTGTATTGCTTATAAGGAAAGAGACTTCAATGTTAGCCCTTGTTTTTATTGCCTTGTTCAGTAATGCCGCCATTGGGTCCGCCCCTCTTGCGACCGATGCGCGCACACTTGCTGATAGCTGTATTGCCGAAGGTGAACGCGCCGCCTTGTGCGAATGCTATGCCGGCTTTATTGCCGATAACACCAATGAACGGGAACTCTCTGCCCTGACGGTGCTGACTGATCCCAAACATCGCGGCTCACTGGAATCCGCCTTAAAGGCACTGACGGCCAAGGGGCTGACTGCGGGCGAAATCTTTACCATGGCGATGAAGGCAGATGCCTTGCAAGACAAGGCCAAGGCCAGATGCGAGCCGGTGGAGGAATAGGGCAGAGCCCCCTAGTGGTTCTTGCCGCTGGCGCGGTTGCGACGGGCCAGAAGTTTCAGGCGCAGGGCGTTCAGCTCGATAAAGCCATCGGCGTCGGACTGATCATAAACCACATCATCTTCAAACGTCACATGGTCCAGCGAATAGAGCGAGCGCGGCGATGACCGGCCCACTATATTGACAGAGCCTTTATAGAGTTTGACGCGCACCGTGCCGGTGACCATTTCCTGGCTGGCATCAATGGCGGCCTGCAACATTTTGCGTTCGGGCGAAAACCAGAAGCCATTATAAATCAGTTCCGCATAGCGTGGCATCAGTTCGTCTTTGAGGTGCGTGGCCCCACCATCCAGTGTGATCTGTTCTATGCCGCGGTGCGCCTCCAGCAAGATGGTGCCGCCGGGAGTTTCATAAATCCCCCGTGACGTCATGCCAATAAAGCGGTTTTCCAGCAAATCCAGACGGCCGATACCGTGCTTGCCGCCCAGCTCGTTCAACCGGGTAAGTAGGCTGGCCGGGGACAGGGCAATGCCATCAATGCTAACCGGATCACCATGTTCAAAGCCAATTTCAATGGTTTGCGGCGCATCGGGGGCGTCTTCGGGGGCCACGGTGCGCTGATAAACAAACTCAGGAGCTTCCACGGCCGGGTCTTCCAATGCCTTGCCCTCTGACGAGGTATGCAAAAGGTTTGCATCAACCGAAAATGGGGCTTCGCCGCGCTTGTCGGCGGGCACATCAATGCCATGTTCTTCGGCATAGGCGATCAGATCAGTACGCGAGCCAAAATCCCATTGCCGCCAGGGCGAAATGATTTGCACATCCGGGTCCAGCGCCAGATAGGCCAGCTCGAAACGCACTTGGTCATTACCTTTGCCGGTGGCCCCATGGCACACCGCATCAGCCCCGGTTTCGTGGGCGATCTCGATCTGGCGTTTGGCGATCAATGGCCGGGCAATGGCGGTACCAAGAAGGTATTGGCCCTCATAAACCGTGTTGGCGCGAAACATGGGAAAGACATAATCGCGGACAAATTCTTCGCGCAAATCCTCGATAAAGATTTCCTGCACGCCCAGCTCCTGCGCCTTTTTGCGCGCCGGTTCCAGCTCTTCGCCCTGGCCCAGATCTGCGGTGAAGGCCACCACTTCAGCCCCCATTTCGCTTTGCAGCCATTTGAGGATGATCGAGGTATCCAGCCCACCGGAATAGGCCAGAACCACTTTTTTGGGCGCATGCGCCATGTTCGCTCTCCGAAAAAAAGTGAGTATGATGTGGAAATGACGCAATTGCTCTGAAAGTCAATGCACAATGCACAAGATTATGCTGTTGGGGGGTGGCGGATTTATCGGCAGTGCGCTGGCCCGGACGCTGGTAAAGGCGGGTAATACGGTCCTGGTGCTGAACCGGGCGGGTGGGTCCATGGTACCGAATGTTCAGGTCTTGGCGGGGGATCGTTCCCGGCCGGGCGAGGTACTGGCCGCCGCCAAACGTTTTGGTGCTGATATTGTTATCGACATGATTGCCTTTGAAGAGGCCGATACCTTGGCGTTATTAGACCGGCTGGCGGGACAGGTCGGCCGCTATGTGCTCATTTCATCATGCGATGTCTATGCCGCCTTTGGCCGCCTGTTGGGCACCGAAGCCGGGCCGGTGGATAATGCGGTGCTGCGCGAGGACGCGCCCTTGCGGACCAGCCTTTACCCGTTTCGAGGCTTGATGGCAGGACGAGAACGGTATGACAAAATCCCGCTGGAACGGGCGGCGCTGGTGCAAACGGGTTTGCAAACGGTGATCTTGCGCCTGCCCATGGTGTTTGGCCCCGATGATCCGCGACAGCGCTTTACGGCGCTATGCCATGCCCTGGCATCCGGGCAGGATACGATCACCATGGATGAAAAACTGGCCAGGTGGAAATCGCCATTTCTGCATGTGGATGACGTGGCCAATGCCATTGCCATGGCGACATGCCATGCGGATGTTGCGGGGAAAATCTTTAACATTGGCCCGGATACGCATTTAAGCGAAAGGGCGCGGGCCCTGGCCTTTGCCAAGGCCGTTGGGAAAACCATCGTGGTTAAAACCACTTCCCGGCTCGATGATGTAGAGGGGCAGAATTATGATCAGCACTTGGTATTGTCTTCGGATCATTTGCGCCGCTGTGTTGGCTGGTCGCCTTTGCTGGATCCGCAGGCGGCCTATCAAAGTGTATGGAACGGGCAAAATCGGCCTGATAACGCGTCATGACCTTGTCTTATATTGGTGCTTGCCTGTCCGGGCGCGCTGTCCCACATAAGGGGGAATACGTCCCTGCCGGGCCAAAGGAATAAAGTGCCAGAGGAATAAGTGTATGCATGCTCTAGAGGCCGCTTTGGAAGCTTACCCGTGGGGGGTCTATGCCTTTTTGCTGTTGGCCCCGTTTATACAGGAAGATGCGGCGGTGATCGGGGCGGCCTCGGCCTCCTCTATGGGGCTGGGCGAGCCGGCATGGCTGTTTGCCTCGCTGATTGTGGGCCTGAGCGCCAGTGATTTATGGAAATACTGGGCCGGACGGGCGGCGCGCACCCAACATTGGGCCGAACGCTTTGCCGCCCGCGAAGGGGTTCAGACGGCCCGCGACAAGGTGTTAAAACGGCTGGCCCCCACCTTGCTGGCGGTGCGTTTTATCCCTGGCACGCGCATTCCAACCTATCTGGCGGCGGGCTTTTTCAAGGCTCCGTTTGGGAAATTTGCCTTCTGGGTGGTGTTCTCGGGCACGTTGTACGGGGCGCTGGTCTTTGCCCTGTTCCATGCCCTGGGCGAGGTCGGCGGGGAAAAGGCCAAGGCCATCATGCCGCTGATTGCGATCGGGCTGGTGGTATGCGCCGTTATTGTACAGATTATACGCGCCAAAATGAGCAAGAAAGAAACCGCTTAACCGGCTTCTTCGGGAATGAGAGTCTCGCGGTTCGGATCATTTTTCCACACCAAGAATGAATAGCCAACGGCTATGACAACCGACAAAGCGATGCCGACACTCATGCAGACAAAGGCCCAGCGCGGGGTCAGGAAAAGGGCCGCCACGACTGTCGCCAACCCGGTCAGCATGAAAAGCCAGCCGGTCAGGCGGTGGGTCTTGTCCCATGATAGATCAGAAGACAACGTCCAGGGCGTGCGAACACCCATAAACCAGTTGGGGCGCATTTTGCCCATCACCGCGCCCAGGACCGCCATAAACGCCCCGACCACCACAGAGATCCAGCGCAACAGCCCCGGTCCATTAGACACATCGGCCAAGTTGATCGTGCCAACGGCGTTTAATACCAGCATGGCATGCGCAAAGGTCAGCACCATCAAGCTGCCGATCCAGGCGATCAGATAGGGTGTTGAGGATCGCAACAGGTTTTTGCGGCGCGGGTCAATCAGCGGCAAAATGGCTATCAGTGCTGCCATGCCTGCGGCAATGCCAGGTATCAGCCACAAAACCATGGCGCGGCTGCCAAAGCCATCGGCTTCACCCTTGATATTCCAGTGGGTGGCAAACTGGCCATCGCCGGCAAGGTGCGGCATGGCCCCCAGGCTAAGGCCCAACATCACAATAATCAGCAGTGCAGATGCGATCAGTCCCGTACGGATCATTTTTCTTCTCCCTTGCCAAACAAGGCCATCAGGGCCGCTATGGCTTCTTCGGCGGCCCCGGCGTTCAGCCGATAGCGGATTTGCGTGCCAAAGCGTTCGCCGTGCACCAGCCCGGCCTCTTTCAAAACTTTCAGATGACCGGTCATGGTCGGCCAGGTCATATCGAACCGGGCGGCAATATCGCCCGATATCATCGGCCCATCACGCAGCATGGACAGGATTTCCCGCCGTACTGGATGGGCCAGTGCTTTGAACGTTTTATTCATTTTTCCTAATTAGGAGAAATACAAAGTAATGTCAAGGCGGGGAGGATGACTAAATTTCTTCAAGAACCTTTTTGGCTTTTTTCTTTCCCTGTCTACTCATCCAGGCAAAGAACAGCACCATGAAGACACTCCATTGGGTAACGAAAAGTGCATTTTGGAAATACCAACTCCATTGCCAGTGAAAATTGGGAATGAACCAAATTCCAAAAAGTGGAGTGAGGGCCAATGTCAGGCTAATGATAATCACCACATCATACCAAAAATGCCATTTCTTCCTATTTTTTGTAGATTTGCTTTGTGCTTCTTTAGCGTTCTTTTGGTTTTTAATTCGCCCGATAACCAGATTAAACCGGATGAGTACATAGAGATAGAAAATAACCAGGAGCACAATCATGCTGGCGATGAAAGGCGAATCCATAAAGACGGAAACATGGTGGGATAACCACGAATGATAATACAGATAGTACATGGCTGGGATGAGTATAACGCCCAGTGTCATCGTGCGGATTTGCAAGCGCCGAAATTTTGAAATTTTTGATTGACCGTCGGAAAAGAAATCCGCTTGCGCCGCTTTTTTCGCATCCGTATAGAAGACATAAAGCCCCTTGATTGCGCACCCAAGGTGCCAACCGGCATCCTCGCAAAGCTGAATATACGTATCACGTTCTTTCTTGCTGACCGGGCGGTAATCAACACGAAATTCCAGATTTTGTGACTCAGCGCGCTTGAAGATATAGCCGTGTGGCCTCCACATCATCAATGGGTTTTGCTTTTTAAAGCCGCACAATACCCAGCCCTTTGCCGCCATGGATTTGAGAAAGTCCAGGAAATCATCTTCTTTCCAGGATACCCAGGGAAAGTTTTGGATCAGAGTTTCAGGGTTGCTCATGTCTCTTTCCTCGCGTCCTTCCAGGCGGCCAGCGCCGCCTCGCCATAGCCGATAAGGGCGGTGAGGCGGGCCATTTCATTTTGTAATTGTTCGTGGCCTACCGTGGTCAGCTTATAGACCTTGCGCCGGGCGCCATTTTCCACCGGCAGAGGCAATATCCAGCCCTTTTTGACCATTTTGGTCAGCGCCCCATAAAGCGTGCCCGGGCCAAGGCGCACACGGCCATCGCTCATCTGTTCGACCTTTTTGATAATCCCATAACCGTGCAGCGGTTCGGCCAGTGCCAGCAGGATGAACGTGCTGGCTTCAGACAGGATTTCGGCTTTCTCACTCATGGTGCAGCTATATCGCGATGCGATATAACGTCAAGTGATGTATCTAAAATAACCTTTCAGGCTTTTCATCGCGACATTGTTGCCCACATGTCATACCGGACTTGCTCCGGTATCTATTTTTTGGATCACCTTGCAAAACATCGCGTGGGTTAAACCCGGTCTGGATCCCGGCTCGGGGGCCGGGATGACACCATATTGTTTTTTTGCGCATCTGTGCTTGCCTATGAGCAACAATTGCTTTTGATAAGCCTACCATTTAGCGAGAGAGTGATACCATGACCCGACCCCTTATTCTCATCACCGGCGCATCGGCTGGTATTGGCGCCGCTTTGGCCCGTGAATTTGCCGCCCATGGCTGGGATTTGGCGCTGACGGCGCGGCGTAAAGAGCGCCTTGAGGATCTGGCAGAAGAAATGAAGGCCAGAAACGGCGTGGACAGCCTGATCATTCCGATTGATATGCACACCAAGGGCGCACCCAAGGCCATTATGAAGGCGGTTAAGGATGCCGGGCGTCATCTGGATGGCATTATCAATAATGCCGGCTATGGAGTGCCGGGCACCTTTACCAAAGTGCCCTGGAAAACCCATGCGGACTTTATCCAGATCATGCTGACCGCCCCGTGCGAGCTGATCTATCTGGCTCTGCCGGGCATGGTCGAGCGCGGTTTTGGCCGGATCATCAATGTGGCCTCACTGGCCGGGCATTTGCCGGGCTCCAAGGGACACACGCTTTATGCTGCCGACAAGGCGTTTCTGATCAAGTTTTCGCAATCTCTCAACCTGGAAACACTGGGTACCGGCGTGCATGTGTCCGCGCTATGTCCGGGCTTTACCTTTTCCGAATTTCATGACGTCAACGACACCCGCGGGCTGGTCTCCAAAACCCCGGGCTGGATGTGGAAAACGTCTGAATATGTGGCGGCGGTTGGCTATACGGCGGTGGAAAATAATGTGGCGGTGCGCGTGCCTGGCCTGGCCAATAAAACCATTGCGGCCATATCCAAAATTCTGCCCGATCCCTTGGCCATGGCGATGATGAAACGCCAGACCAAAAATTTCCGCGTGGCGGACGAATAGGGCGCGCCAAGCCGCTGCTGGTATGCCTGATTATACCCTAGAGCGCGCCGCCACCGGCACTGTCTGTGGGGTGGACGAGGTGGGCCGTGGCCCAGGAGCCGGGCCGGTGGTGGCCGCAGCGGTCATCTTGGATCCGGCAAAAATTCCGACCGGTCTGGATGATTCCAAAAAGCTATCTGAAAAGCGCCGGGAACACTTGTTTGAAGTTTTGACCCGCAATGCGCTTTTTGGCTTTGGTATGGCCGAGCCCGAAGAGATTGACCGGCGTAATATTTTGCATGCCAGCATGGCCGCGATGGAACGGGCCGTGGCGGCTTTGCCCCACGTGCCGGATCATGCGCTGATTGATGGCAACCGACTGCCAAAAGATTTGCCATGCACAGCGGCGGCGATCATCAAGGGCGATGGCAAAAGCGTCTCGATCGCGGCGGCCTCCATCATTGCCAAAGTGGTGCGCGACCGCCTGATGGTGCGTGCCGATGGGCTGTATCCAGGCTATGGGTTTGCGGCCCATAAAGGCTATCTGACCAAAGTGCATAAAGTCGCTTTGGCGGCTCAGGGACCATGCCCCATTCACCGGTTTTCCTTCGCCCCGGTATTGGCTGCCATGCGGGCTAAACCCTTGATTAACCATAACTCTTAACGCCTTGTTTACTATGTCTTTTAAGGTCTCATAAACCGAAACGGCGCACGATTCACCACTGAAAACATGGGTGAATCACAATGACCAAATTGCCGTTAAACCAAATTCTGCACGACGAGTGTGTTGCCGCCATGGAGGCCATGCCGGAAGCCAGTGTGGACCTGATTTTTGCCGATCCGCCCTATAATCTCCAACTGGGCGGGGATCTACATCGGCCGGATAATTCCAAGGTCGAGGCGGTTACCGATGGCTGGGACCAGATCGGGGGCTTTGATGACTATGACCTGTTCACCTGGCGCTGGCTGGAGGCCGCGCGGCGCCTGCTCAAAGACGACGGGGCCATCTGGGTGATGGGCTCTTATCACAATATTTTCCGCATTGGCGGCATATTGCAGGATGCGGGCTTCTGGTTCATGAATGATGTGATCTGGCGCAAGTCCAATCCCATGCCAAACTTCAAGGGCACGCGTTTTACCAATGCCCATGAAACCCTGATCTGGGCGCTGAAATCCCGCGAGCAGAAAAAATATACCTTCAATTATCCGGCCATGAAGATGCTGAATGATGGGGTGCAAATGCGTTCCGACTGGAACTTGCCCATTTGCGCCGGCCATGAACGCATCAAGAATGAAGAGGGTACCAAGGCTCATCCGACGCAAAAGCCAGAGGCGCTATTGCACCGGGTGATTCTGGCCACCACCAATCCCGGTGATGTGGTGCTGGACCCGTTCTTTGGCACCGGTACCACCGGCGCGGTGGCGAAAAAACTTGGCCGTAACTTTATCGGTATCGAACAGGACGGCACCTATGTGGACGTAGCACAGACGCGCATTGATGCCATCACTACGGCTCAAGACAAGGATTTGGAGGTCACCCCTTCCAAAAAATCTCTGCCGCGCATTCCCTTTGGGGCGGTGGTCGAAGCCGGGCTTTTGCATGCCGGCGATAAGCTCTTTTGCCCGCAAAAACGCCGTATTGCCCGGGTGCGTCCCGATGGCTCAATCTCTACGGGCGAAAACAAAGGCTCGATCCATCAGGTCGGTGCCGCGGTGCAACATGCCCCGGCCTGTAATGGCTGGACGTTTTGGCACTTTCGTCAGGGTAATGCTGGCAATTTTGCCCCGATTGATGTGTTGCGCCAGCAAATGCGCGCTCAATTGGTGAGTTAATTTTACGCGCCTCGCCCTTCGAGACGATTGCTCCGCAATCCCTCAGGATGAGGAAGCTCAAGGTGAGGCGCTTTATATATCTAACTCTCATCCTGAGCTTGTCGAAGGAGAGGGATCCCGGCCCCCGCGCCGGGATCCAAAAGGCAGCAAAAATGGACCCCGGACTAAATCCGGGGACCCTTGGCTGGTTTGGCTCGTCTTGTCGAAAGGTGTGCCCTCCTAAATATCATCAATCCGCGCCCACAGGGCATCCAGGCACGCCCGGCCAAGGGCGGCGGCGCGCTCTGGTGACCAACCATATTCATCATCGGGGGTGTCCACGGTGTCCTTGAACGGCATTTCCAGGGTCATGGAAAGACAGGTGAATTCCTGGGCAATCCAGTTGGTGGCCATGCTGAGATTGGCAGTGCCGGGGGCACTGGGCGGATAACCGTGTTCGGTTTGAAAATCCGGACTGGCTTTTTTCAACGCCTCCAGATAATCGGCCAATTGCGTGGCCCGGGCATTGGACCAATTGGGCGTGCCCTCGGCCCCGGCAATAAAGTTATAGGGCAGGGCCTCATCGCCATGCATATCCATGGCAAAATCCACGCCGGTCTCGCGCATTTTTTCCCGTACCAGATAAACTTCTGGCGAGCGTTCCATGGTGGGGTTTTCCCATTCCCGGTTAAGGTTTGCCCCGCACGCATTGGTGCGCAAATGCCCGCGTTTTGAGCCATCGGGGTTCATATTGGGCACAATATAAAAATCTGTGCGTTTCAACAGCTCGCGCGATACCGGGTCGGCCTCGTCCAGCAAACGCCAGATCAGGCCTTCGGCACACCATTCGGCCATGCTTTCGCCGGGATGCTGGCGGGCGGTGATCCAGCATTTTTTCTTGGGGCCATCGCTGCCATCGCTGATATACAACAGGTCAATATCCTGTCCGTCCAGGGTTTTGCCCAGAACGCTAAGGCTTGCCCGGTCTGACAATTGCGCCTGGGCGATCAGATCGCCGTGCCGTTCCATGGAATAGGGGGCGAAATAAGCAATCCAGATGGCATCTTCCTCGGGCACCAGATGAATATCCAGCACGCCGTCCTGATAGTCCGTATCCAACCGGAACCAGGTTTCCCGGTCCATGGAGGCCACCGCTCTATAGCCCGGCCAGCCTTCGGTATAAGCCGCGCCGCCAGCATTCATCAGGCGCAAACGGCATGAAATACCCTTGGCACCGGTCAGGCGAAAATAGAACCACTGATAAAAATCAGAGCCATTATCGGTTCGGATCTCAAGGCGAATATCCTGTGGGTCGCTGGTGTCCAGAATGTCGATATTGCCCGCATCGAAAGAGGATGAAATCTGGATCATTTTTGGCTCCCATAGTGATGGCTGTTTTTGTTTGCTTATAGGGGATGCCCAATCCCATGGCTATGACTTGGTGTAGTAAGATTAATTTGCTGTGGGTGCATCGCTTCCCTAAGGTGTGGCAAAACAAAAATACCGGGAGCTTCATCATGCATTTTAATTTTCTGCGTCTTGGCGCCTTTATGGCGTGTGCCCTGATCGCATCGCCGACACTGGCCGATAATACTGCCCCGCCGGGCGAGGTCATGCTGATGCATGATCTGGCCGGTGCTGTATCGGCGGATCGTCTGCAAAAGGATGTGCAGAAGCTGGTCGATTTTGGCACCCGCCATACGCTTTCTGATACCAAATCCAACACCCGCGGTATTGGTGCGGCCAGGCGCTGGATCAAGGCCGAGTTCGAGCGCATCAGCGCCGAATGCGGCGGCTGTCTTGAGGTCATCACCATTGCCGATACGGTCAAGGGCGAACAGCGCATTCCCGATCCAGTAGAGGTGGTCAGTGTGATTGCGATCCAGCGCGGCACGCTGGATGCGGACCGTTATGTGATGATGAGCGGCGATATCGATAGTCGCGTTACCGATCCGATGGATTTTACCTCTGATAGTCCGGGGGCCAATGATAATGCGTCCGGCATGGCCGGGGTGCTGGAGGCAGCCCGGGTGTTATCCAGGCATAAATTTGCCGGCTCGGTCATTTATGCCGGACTGGCGGGCGAGGAACAGGGCCTGTTTGGCGGCAAGATTGTTGCCAAATATGCGCTGGATCATGGCTGGCGGATCAAGGCGGTGCTGAATAATGACATGATCGGCAATATCTCGGGCATTGATGGGATTACCGACAACACCATTGCGCGGGTGTTTTCCGAAGGTACGCGGGATGTGGAAACGCCCAAAGAAGCCCGCATGCGCCGCTTTACCGGTGGTGAAGTGGATTCGCCCTCGCGCAATCTGGCCCGCTATATTGATGTGCGCGCCGACCGCTATATTCCCGCGCTGGATGTGATGATGGTTTACCGGCTGGACCGGTTTGGCCGGGGCGGTCATCACCGGCCCTTTAATGCGGTGGGCATTCCCGGGGTGCGGATCATGGAAACCCACGAAAACTACAACCGCCAGCATCAGGATATACGCACCGAAAACGGCATTGCCTATGGCGATGTCATCGCCGGTGTAAACTTTGACTATGCGCGCAAGCTGACGGCGTTAAACGTGGTCTCTTTGGCCGAAATGGCTGGTGCACCGCCTTTTCCCGCTGCGGTGAAAATCAAGGGCGCGGTGCAACCCTCAACCCAGCTCAGCTGGAAAATGGCCACCGGAAAGGCGGCTGACAATCTGGCAGGATATAAGGTCTACTGGCGCCTGACCGACCAGCCACAATGGCAATGGTCGCGCTTTGTCGGCAAGGTTGATCACTATACCTTGCAAAATATTGTCATCGACAATTATTATTTCGGCGTGGCTTCGGTGGCCAAGGACGGATCGGAAAGCCCGGTGGTGTTTCCGGGGCCGGCCGGATCATTTGGGGACTAAACACCTAAGTATTATAGGGGAAATATCATGTTCATAGGTCATTACAGCGCCGCCTTTGCGGCCCGTGCGTTTAAGCCGGCAGTGCCTTTGTGGCTGCTCTTTGTGGCGGTGCAATTGGTGGATTTTATATGGGCCGGGTTGGTGCTGGCCGGGGTGGAAAAGGTACGCATTATCCCCGGCTTTTTAGAGGCCTCGCCGCTGGACCTTTATTATATGCCCTATACGCATTCTTTGGTGGGGGCGGCCATTTGGGCCGTGGCGGCGGCCTTGCTTTATGGTGTTTATCGTAAGGGCGGCCATAAATGGGCCGCCGGATTAATCCTGGGCGGGGCCGTATTGTCCCACTGGTTTGCCGATCTGCTGGTCCATGCGCCGGATCTGCCGCTGGTGGTTGGTGATCCCAAATACGGGTTTGGGCTTTGGCGCTCGCTATTGTGGTCACAAATTGCCGAGATGGGCCTGCTCGTGGGCGGCTTTTGGCTGTATCTGCGCCATACCAGCCCCAAAGGGTTTATGGGGCGTGTCTCGCCATGGCTGTTTTTGGTATTTTTGATGGCGGTGCAGGCTTATAGCCATATGGGCGAGGTCGAGGCCGGGGCATCGGCTCAACCCTTTGCCATATCGGCTTTGATTGCTTACACCGTGATTGCGCTGGGGGCCTGGCTGGTAGATCTTTCGCGACAGGCCAAAGATCATCCATGATCAGAAAATCGATTAATGGCCTTCGTTACTGGTTGCGCCAACCGTGCCAGTTTCGGGCTGGTAAAATTGCGCGGCATTGCCCGATCTGTGATTATCAGGGCCTGTTTTATGCGGTGGGTTCGCCGCCGCGCTATGATGCACGGTGTCCTCATTGCCGCTCGCGGGAGCGGCACCGGCTGATCCACCTTTATTTTGAAAAAGAGGGCGTGGATCCGCGCCGGGCGGGGGCGTTCTTGCATATTGCGCCGGAAAAGCATTTTTCACGCATGATGAAGGGGTGTGAAAACTATCATAGCGCTGATCTGACCCCGGGGCGGGCGCGCCATCAGGCGGATATTCAGAACCTTCCCTTTCCTGATGATCATTTTGATTGGGCCATGGCCAACCATGTTCTGGAGCATGTCCCCGACGATAAAAAGGCGCTTTTGGAGATGTTTCGGGTGTTAAAGCCGGGCGGACGGGCTTTGCTGACCGTGCCGCAAAACTGGTCGCGAGAGAGCACCTATGAAAATGACGCGATCACCAGCCCGGCTTTGGCCTTTGCCCATTATGGCGATCCCTTGCATGTGCGCTTTTACGGGCGGGACTTTGCCGACCGCCTCCGTGCCGCAGGGTTTGAAGTGTTGTGTTGGCGTTTATCCCCCGAAGAAGAGGTCACCTATGGCCTTTATCGTGAAGATGTTTTGTACGTTTGCACCAAAACGTGTCCGGGGCGTGAGTGAACCTCACGCTAATTTTATAACCAGTTATGGTGATGTTATGATGACAATGCACCAAGACGCGCTATGTCTTGAGCAGGCGCCGCGCTGAATGTGGCGTGTCGAGGAACGTAAAAAGAAAGATCTTCCCATGAATGCTTATACGAAAATTAGTGTCGCCACGCTCTCCGTGGCCTCCATTGCCCTAACCGCTGGTGTGGCCAATGCCGCCAAGGTCAAAGGCCCCAAGGAAAAATGCTATGGCATTACACTGGCTGGCGAAAATGATTGCGGCAATCTTGCCGGCACGCATTCCTGCCAGGGTCAATCCACCGTCAGCTATGACGCCGGCGAATGGCAATTTGTTGCCAAAGGCACCTGTCATGAAACCGTGGTAAAAGCCGAAGACGGCACCGAGCACAAAGGCATGCTCAAAGACGAAGCCAAGGCAGCGATCAAGGCCTGAGCCTTCATCGGAAACGCACAATGAAAAGCGGCGGTTGTGCAAAGGGCGCGGCCGCCGTTTTGATTTGGAAATTATATGACAAAGCACCACACATTACCGGAACGGGCTGGTCTGGGCCTGAAACCAGAGCATTATCGAGATGCCCTGGCGGCACCCGCCAATGGTCTGTGGTTTGAGGTGCACCCGGAAAATTACATGGTTGAAGGTGGGCCGCGGCTGGCTTGGTTGGATGCCATTGCCGATCGTTTTACCCTTTCCCTGCACGGGGTGGGTTTGTCATTGGGCGGACCGGATCGTCCGGATCCGGATCATCTGGCGCGTTTAAAAACACTGGTGGATCGGTATAACCCGGCCAGTGTATCCGAACATGTGGCCTGGTCGCGTTTGGGTGATGTTTACTTTGCCGATCTGTTGCCGCCGCCACCAACCCGCCAGACCCTGCATGCCCTGGCGGCGCATATTGCCGAGACCCAGGATTTTCTAGGGCGGCAAATCCTTATTGAAAACCCGGCGCTGTATATATCGTTACAGGGCGATATTTCCATGATGGAATTATATGTTGAGGCCGCCAAAATCGCCGGGGCGGGTCTGTTGTTCGATCTGAATAATATTTATGTCTGCGCCCAAAATCTGGGCGGCAGCCCCCAGGACTGGCTGGATGTTGTGCCCCCAAAGGAGGTTGGCGAAGTGCATCTGGCGGGCTTTACCGCCCAAACCCGCAATGGGGATCAGGTTCTGATTGACAGCCATGGTGCGCCGATCAGCGGGGCCGTCTGGGCGCTTTATGAAGACTTTATCCGCACGGCGGGGTCAAAACCCACACTGATCGAGCGCGATGAAAACATTCCCGCCTTTGCCGAGCTGATGGCCGAAGCGCATCAGGCCAATCTGGTGCTGGATGATGTAGGTCTGGAGGCCGGGCATGGCTGAGGATCGGGAATTTTATGAGCGGTTTGCCAATATGCTTGGCGGCGGTGATGCTGACATCATGCTGCCATGGCTAAAAGAGGGTACTCATGTGGCACGTCTTGATATCCACCAGAGCAATTTTCGCATCACCACCACCAAAGCCATGCAGGGCATTTACAAGGCGGTCAACCGGCTGGTCGGGGATGAATATTTCGCCGCCCTGATGACAGCGTTTTTAAAGGAAAATCCGCCCTCATCTGCTAGCCTCACCCATTATGGGGCCGGGTTTGCAGATTTTTTGCGCACTTTTGCGCCGGTGCAAAACGAGCTACCTTGGCTGGCCCCGGTGGCCCGTCTCGACTGGGCCTGGTTTGTTGCCTATGGCGCGGCAAATGCGCCGGCACTGGCAGCTGATGAATTACAGGGTATGGCCCCCGAAGCGCTGCCGGCGCTGGCACCGGGTCTGCATGTCTCGGCAACGCTGTTGCGCTTTTCCGTACCGGCCTATTCAATCTGGCGCACCAATATCGAAGATGATGATGTGCGTAAAATCGACCTGAAAGCCGGGCGTGAATGGGCGCTTATCTGGCGCCAGGACCTGCAAATCCGCCATACCAGCCTTACCCGGGCGCAATATGTTTTTCTGGATGCCATAGGCGGTGGGCATTCATTGGCACAAGGCTGGACCGATGCCATGGGGTATGATCCGGCCTTTGATCTGACCAGGGAATTTGCACACTGGCTAAGCGCCGGTGTCTTTAACGGAGAGCACGATGACCAATGATAACAAGGCCAGCCTATTGGCCAAGGCCCAGAATCTTTATGGTCGCTTCGAAGGCCTAAGCATGCATTTTCAGGGATTGGCGGCTTTGGCGGCGCGGCTGGTCATGGCGCGCATGTTCCTTAAATCCGGTATCCTGAAAGTACAGGATTTTGGCACTGCGGTTGATCTCTTTGAATATGAATATTTTGAGGGCATTCCCCATGGATTGGCCGTATTTGCGGGGGCGCTTTCCACTTTTGGGGAAACGGTGCTGCCCCTGATGCTGATCGTGGGCTTTATGACCCGCTTTGCCAGTGCCGGCCTGTTGGTAATGACTCTGGTTATCTCCACCCTGGTCTATCCGTTCTGGACCGGACAGGGGCTCAGCCTGTGGTGGAATGACCATGTGTGGTGGACGGTCATCCTGTTTGCTCTGATGGCCTATGGTCCCGGCAATCTGTCGCTGGATGCCATGCTTGGTAAAAAGCGCTGATTAGGCCTCTGCCCAGGCCATGGCCGCATCATACTGGCCTTCGTCAAATACTTTGACTTCCCCTTTGGACAGGCTGTCAAAGAATTTGAAGAAAATGTCGAGCCATTTAGGTGCACCAACCAGCGCGACCTTTTCAAAGTCATTCCAGTGGGCAAAGCCCAGGCGCATATCGTCCAGCATGGCCTTGGCTTCCCAGCCTTTGAAACTTTCATCCCACTCAATCAGGATGCGGGCTTTGCCCTGGTCTTTGATCTGGGCTTCGATGGCTGGCATCAGCACGTCTTCATAATCTTTCGCGCTGAGTTTCCCGGATACGCGAAAGCCAAGGACTTTGTTGTCCCGTGTGGTGGTGAAGGAAATCATGAGGGCCTCCTTTGGTTGCGTATGGGGCTCATGTGGCGATGTGCACCTCCACGCTCAAGACCATGCGGCACTGTGTCTCGCCCTTTTCGGACCGCTACAGACCCTTTATAGGCGTCTTTTACAGTTTGCTGCGGGCCTTTGATCCCGCTGGAGGCGGAGAAAATGACCGATATACTGAGCCGCGCCCGGGCGCGGGCGCTCGACCCTGCTGTGCTGGATCTGCCGGCTGGCGATCCATCCAAAATTCGCATTGTTGTGGCCATGTCTGGCGGCGTGGACAGCACGGTTACCGCGGCGCTTCTTAAAGAAGCCGGCTATGATGTGGTGGGCATCACCCTGCAACTCTATGACCATGGGGCAGCGATAGCGCGCAAAGGCGCCTGTTGCGCCGGTGATGATATACAGGATGCGCGTATGGCCGCCGATCGTTTGGGCTTTCCCCATTATGTGCTGGATTATGAAGGGCGCTTTTCCGAAGCGGTGATGGAGGATTTCGCCGACACCTATCTGGCCGGGCAAACCCCCATTCCCTGTGTGCGCTGTAATCAGACGGTGAAATTTGCCGACCTGTTGCGCACCGCCAAGGATCTGGGCGCGGCGGCGTTGGCCACCGGACATTATGTTCAGCGGGTGAAAACCCCATCGGGGGTGCAATTGCACCGGGCCGTCGATGCCGCCAAGGACCAGTCCTATTTCCTTTTTGCCACAACCCCTGAGCAATTGGACTATTTGCGCTTTCCACTGGGAGGCCTGCAAAAGGACGAAGTGCGGGCGCTGGCCGCCGATCTGGGGTTGGCCGCGGCCGACAAGCCGGACAGTCAGGACATCTGCTTTGTCCCCGATGGCAATTATGCCGCCGTGGTGGAACGTCTGCGTCCGGGCGCGGTACGCCCCGGCGATATCGTGCATATTGATGGCCGCATACTGGGCCGACACAAGGGCGTGATCCATTTTACCGTGGGCCAGCGCCGGGGCTTGGGGGTGGCGCTGGGCGAGCCGCTATACGTGGTGCGGCTGGATGCCAAAACCGCGCAAGTGTTTGTTGGTCCGCGCGAGGCGCTGTTGACCGCAGGGCTGGACCTTCGCGAGGTGAACTGGCTGGGCGATACCTCTTTGGCGGATTTGGATGGTCAGCCCGTGGCGGTGAAGGTGCGCTCGACCCGCCCGCCTCTGCCGGCGCACTTTATTCAAGACGAAGGTGACGCTTTGCGTGTTTACCTTGAGGGTGGTGATGAAGGGGTAGCCCCCGGCCAGGCTTGTGTCTTTTATAGTCCTGATGACAATCATGCGCGGGTGCTGGGTGGAGGCTGGATCACCAAAACTCAACCCATGCTGGTTTAAAGAGCCCGTCAACACCATAAAATCATAGAACTGACTTGCCAGTTTCGCCTCAAAGGCGTTTATTGAAGTATACAGCTAAACCTTGGGGGGAGAGAGTATACATGGCACATATTGTGATTATGGGAGCAGGCCTTGGCGGTGTTCCTATGGCATTTGAAATGCGTAACAAGGCGCGCCGTGAAGATACCATCACGGTGGTGTGTGACCAGCCGACCTTTAATTTCACCCCTTCCAACCCCTGGGTGGCGGTTGACTGGCGGCAGGCTGATCAGATCAAGGTCGAGCTGGCGCCGGTGTTCAAGCGCAAGAAAATTGAATTTATTCATGCCCGCGTTGATGGGCTGGATCCGAAAAATAACAGCCTGACCCTCAGCGATGGACAAACCATCAGCTATGATTATCTGGTCATTGCCACCGGGCCGGAACTGGCCTTTGACGAGGTCGAAGGTCTTGGCCCCGATGGCTATACCGTGTCGATTTGCACCACTGATCATGCCGATAATGCGCGCAAGAAATGGCTGGACTTTGTCGAAGATCCCGGCCCGATCATTGTCGGCGCGGCGCAAGGCGCTTCATGCTATGGCCCTGCCTATGAATTTGCCATGATCATGGATACTGATCTGCGCAAGCGTAAAATCCGCGATAAAGTACCGATGACCTATGTCACCGCCGAGCCCTATATCGGCCATTTGGGCCTGAATGGTGTCGGCGATACCAAAAGCATGCTGGAAAGCGAAATGCGCAATCGGCATATCAACTGGATCACCAATGCCCGGATCAAAAAAGTCAAAGACGGCATGATGGTGATCGAAGAGGTGAACGAGGATGGCTCGGTGGCGGCCACCCACGAACTGCCCTTCAAACATTCCATGATGCTGCCGGCTTTTCGCGGCATCAAACCCCTGATGGGGCTGGAAGGTCTGGTCAATCCGCGTGGCTTTGTCATGGTGGATGAGCACCAGCAAAACAAAACCTATCCCAATATTTTCTCGATCGGGGTGTGCATTGCCATTCCGCCGGTGGGGCCAACGCCGGTACCGGTGGGTGTGCCCAAAACCGGTTTCATGATCGAAAGCATGGTGCGTGCCACCGCCCATAATATCCGGGCTTTGCTGGATGGACGGGCGCCCACCCATGAAGGCACCTGGAATGCGGTATGTCTGGCCGACTTTGGTGATGGTGGCTTTGCCTTTGTGGCCATGCCGCAAATTCCGCCGCGCAATGTAAACTGGGCGTCCGGTGGCAAATGGGTTCACTGGGGTAAAATCGCCTTTGAGAAATTTTTCCTGGGCAAGGTGCGCCGTGGTGTTGCCGAACCATTTTATGAAAAAATGGCGCTCGACATTATGGGAATTACCAAATCCAAGTAAAGACAGCGTTCAAAGACAGTCTTGATTTTGATTATGGTTTTTCTAGCATGCTTAGCGGTTTTCTGCTTTAATGCGCCTCTATGGGGAAAGCAGGGGTTTCTATCATGACCATTTTAAAGTCATCACAAATACTGTCTGATTCTACAGAATCATTTGAAGATGCAGTTGCCAATGGCGTGGAGCGTTTTGCCAAGACAGTGCAACATGTGCGCTCGGCCAGCGTCAATCATATGTCAGTTACTGTTGAAGATGGAAAAATTGATAAGTTCCGCGTCAATATGCAGGTGACCTTTGAGGTAAAATAACATCTTTCCAACAAGGTTTTTGTTCATAGATAGGCCGGTGCATCTCTATCTTGACGGGCGGTGTGCGTATGCTCATGTTGCGGCGCATCAAAAACGGAGTTCGTCATGTCCCAAGACCCTGATCCCATTGTTGTTGTTGGATACGCCCGCACGCCTATCGGCGGCCTGCTTGGCGAAATGACGCCGCTCAGCGCCAATGAAATGGGCGCGGTGGCAATCAAGGCGGCGCTGGCGGATGCCGGTCTTGAGGGCGATGTAGTTGAACAGGCCTTTATGGGCTGTGTTCTGCCCGCTGGCCAGGGCCAGGCCCCGGCGCGTCAGGCGGCGTTAAAAGCCGGTCTGCCACTCTCCGTCGAGGCCACGACACTGAACAAAATGTGCGGCTCAGGCATGCAGGCGGCGATTATGGCCCATGATGCCATCAAAGCCGGTCAGGCCGATGTGATCATCGCCGGCGGCATGGAAAGCATGACCAACGCGCCGCACATGATGCCCAGCCACCGGGCTGGCTATAAATACGGCCATGACCGCATACTGGACCATATGGCGCTGGACGGGCTGGAAGATGCCTATGCCCACGAGCCCATGGGCAAGTTTGCCGATACGGCGGCCGAGAAATACCAATTCACTCGCGAGGCCCAGGATTCTTACGCGCTGGAAACCCTGCGCCGCGCCCAAGAGGCGGCCAAAACCGGTGCCTTTGACCGCGAAACCACGCCCGTGACCATCAAAACCCGCAAGGGCGATATAGTGGTGGATACGGACGAATTGCCCCGCAAGGCGCGCCCGGAAAAAATTCCAAATCTGCGCCCGGCCTTCAACAAGGATGGCACCGTGACCGCGGCCAATGCTTCGGCCATTTCTGATGGCGCGGCGGCGATGGTGCTGATGCGCGCTTCCGAGGCAGAAAAACGTGGCTTGAAACCCATTGCCAAAATTGTCGCCACGGCGGCCCATGCCCACGAGCCGGAATGGTTTACCACCGCCCCGGTACCGGCCATGAAAAAGGCTTTGGAAAAAGCGGGCTGGAGCGTCGATGATGTAGACCTGTGGGAGATTAACGAGGCTTTTGCCGTGGTGCCGATGATCGCTATGAAAGAGATGGGCCTGTCCCATGATGTGATCAATGTGCATGGCGGGGCCTGCGCCCTCGGTCATCCCATTGGTGCTTCGGGCGCGCGTATTATGGCCACTTTGATGGCCGCATTGGAACAACGCGGCCTTAAAAAGGGTGTGGCGTCTTTGTGCATTGGTGGCGGCGAAGCCACCGCCGTGGCCCTGGAAATGCTTTAGCTCTCCTTCTCCCTTGAGGGAGAAGGTCGGGATGAGGGGATGGTGTAGCAAAACTAGATTTGAATCTTGTTTTATCCCCTAGGGCACAACCCCCTCACCTTATTCCTCTCCCATAGGGAGAGGAAAACGTTTGTTGCCGATCTGAAGTTAATTAAATCTATTTGCTTTGCTGCCGCAGTTTATGCTTTTACGTTCTCACACTTAAGGCCTTGCATTGCTGATGGCCTGATGGATAGCAAGGCCGCCCATCAGGTTTTCAAAGGTATAGCCGCCAAGTAGCGTGCGCAAGTCTTCGGCATCGGTGCGTGCTTGTTCATAGCGGGCTTTGGTGGCCTTGTCCCTGGGATTCAGGCCCTGTTCCTCGGCCCAATCGTCCAGATCATCACTGTCCAGAATCCCCTGGGTGACCAGGGCAAAATGATACAGCAGATTGCCCGCGCCCGGGGCATAATCAATACCCGGCTTTACGGTTATATCGCGCACCATCTGGTTATAATCGCTGGTCAGGGTACAGCGATACACTCCCTCGCCGGTCTTTTCGGCCTCCAGCGTGACATTGGCCTCCATGACCGCTTCATCAACAAAATCCGCCATACTGGCCCCCCATGAGGTTGTTATGGCCTTATTCAAACGTGATCGGACGGGTAATGCAAATTTCGACCGGATTTACCCGACAGCCATAAACCAGCATTTCCACCCCGGCCTTGCGGGCCGCTTGCAGGGCCTCGGCATAGGCGGGATCTATATCCATGGCCGGGGCAAAGCGTTCGCCGTCCTCGCGCTGAACCACAAACAGAACGACGGCCCGCGCGCCATTACGCACTTCGCGGGTCAGATCATCCATATGTTTGGCGGCGCGTTTGCTGACACTGTCAGGAAATTCGGCCAGCCCCGGGTTTCGCAACAAGGTGACACTTTTGACCTCGACAAAACAAGGCGGGCGGTTTTCATCTTCCAGCAGGAAATCCACCCGGCTGGCCTCGCCATATTTGACTTCGCGGCGCAGCGTTTCATAGCCAGAGAGCGGCGTGATGATCCCGCCGGTGATGGCTTCTTCGGCCAGTCCATTGGCCCGGCCCGTATGCACCCCCACCAAAGCCCCATCGGCCTCAACCAGTTCCAGCGAATGACGCAATTTGCGTTTGGGATTGTGGCTGTCCGAAATATATACGCGTGCGCCGGGCGCGTTTAGTCCCAGCATGGAGCCGGGATTGGCGCAATGCACGGTCATCTCCTCGCCACCCGCCAGGCGCACATCGGCCAAAAACCGTTTATAGCGCTGGATCAGCGTGGCTTCGATCAGGGTATCTGAGAATCGCATGCCGCCATACTGCCCCTAGGTGCATGATGTCCGCAATGGGGGCTTTCTTTTAGCGCCGCTTTTGCCATAGTGCGCGCATCAGTTACGGCTTTGCGGGCGTGGCGGAATTGGTAGACGCACAGGACTTAAAATCCTGGGATCATTTGATCGTGGGGGTTCGATTCCCCCCGCCCGCACCATTTTATATATCTCGCGGCGAGATGCTTCGCATCCGCCTCCGACAGGGCGGCGAACGGTCGCCGGGGCGCGGTCACGCCCTTTGGTGCGGTTCGAGGTATCCGTGTCTAAGCGCACCATTTTCTTTATCGTTCGCCCTTCAAACCGTGTTGTTTCAGAACCGGCTTAGCGCAGGAAATTCAGAAGCGATAAATTACTCAACAGGGAGAATGTTCGTGCCGAGGCTTCCACGGCAGTTTGGGCCTGGGAAAGCCGGGTCGAGGCCTCGGCCAGGTCGGCATCTTCAATATCGCCAACCACCTGTTTCAGGATAAGTTTTTGATCCTCTGCCCGGCTTTGGGCATTATCAACCCGGTTTTGCAACAAACCGTTTTTACCAACCACAGTGTTCAACCCATCGGCAGCGCTGGTAATGCTGGCCAACTGGCTTTGTAAAAAGTTTTTCTGTGCGGTGGTCAGGCTGGCCGTAAAGGGGCCGGCGGCACTGTCATTATAATCCTTGATGGCTTTGATCACAGTCATCAGGTCGGTACCCACATCATCGGCCAGAAAGCCGATTTCCACCGGGTTACCTTCTTCGACACGTGCGGTGACTTTGACTTTGGTATTGTCAAAAATACTGCTGACCGAGGCGGCGGCGCCCAGGTCATTCAGGGTTTTGATATTCACTGGCGGGGCGTCTATGCGGCTGCCGCCAAAAAGCGAACGCCCTGCATAGGTCTGGTTAAGGCCATTAACCGCCCGTCCAAAGGCTGATTCCAATTGCTGCATAAGGGTGATGCCCGAATTTAGCGCAATGGCATCAACCACGGCCTGACGTAAATCATCAGCCGATCCGGCCACTTCGTTCAGGGCCAGATCCTGTGTTGCCAGACGGCCGCTGACTTCTTTGCTGGCCTGAATATAGCCTTCGGTGCGTGTGGCCAGAGCGTGGGTCGCGCTTAACGTCCCCAATTGCGGGGCCAGTCCTTTCAGATCGCTGGCCTCCTTGCCGCTGGAAACCTGTTTTTGCGCTTTCAGCAAATCAGTCTGATTGCGCAATAACTCAAACAGGGCAACCTGGCTGGAAATATTGGTGGCAATACGAGGCATGGGGCGTGTCCTTGCGTTAAAACGCTAAATTATAGAAAGCAGGGTGTCGGTCAGTTCTTTGGCGGCCTGAATCAGACGCGCCGAGGCATTATAGGATTGCTGGAACTGGGTCATCAGTGCCAGTTCCTCGTCAATGTTGACGCCTTGTTTATTGGCCAGTCTTTGCTCTGCCTCGCTGCGCAGGGAAATGGCAGCATCAGACTGGCGGGCTGCCCGCGAGGCCCGGCTGCCGACATCGGTGGCAAAACGTCCGGAAAAATCACTTAATGTACTGGTGACCCCGGACAAGGATCCGGCACTTTGGAAAAGGCGGTTTTTAGAAAGCGCGCTGGCAATGGCCTCGCCGCCGCGTCCGTCACCAGAACCCAATACAACATCGCCTATGGCCGTGGTAGAGGTCAGTTCCAGTTTGGCCATGCCCAGCTTGTCAGGGTTGTTGGCAATATCGCTGCGTACTGCAAAGGCGGCGCCCCGTGTCCCCAGCACCCCTTCGCCTAGGCCAAAGAGCTGGGTAAATGATAGGCCAGTGGTGCCTCGCGCGGTCGAATCGGCGGTGGGTTCCACCTGATAATTTTCTGCCCCCACGGTTGGGGTCTGCACCAATCGGCCCGATGCATCCAAAGAGAAGGTGACAAAGCGGCCAACCCCCGTGGTGGTATTGTTCAGGGCCGCCAGATAGTCATTGATACTCACCCCGGTGACCGGCACATTAATGGTGGCCGCGGTACGTCCATCCGGCCCGGTAACGTTGAAGGTAATGGCGCCCCCACCGGCAAGGCCATGGGCATCGGTGCCGTTAAGGCCGGTTTCAAACTGAGTTGGCAGGGCACTGGTAACCAAATCGTTCAGCCCAAAGAAATGGGCAAATCCCCGCCCGGCTCTATCTGATGGAGTGGTGGCATCCTGTACCAGGGAAACCCCATTGGTGCCGGTGGCACTGATGTTCAGTTTTCCATTGGTAAAGCTGGCACTGCCCAGGCCACCAAGGGCGGTGTTTAAGGCGGTGGTGATGCCGCCAATCGTGGCCCCAAAGGCAGTGGCGGCACCGCCATCCACGCTTAGCGTACCGGCCCCAAAATCAATATCAACCCGACGGACCAGCGCCCCGGCCGTGTCGGTCAGCGCCAGGCTGGTTTTGCCGGTAAAGTTCAACGCATCGGCGCTGAGCAGCCCGGTATTGCGGCCCTGTAAAGTGGTTGGGGCTGGTACCGCGCTGGCATTGGCGTGGGCCGCGTTCAGCGCATCTGCTGCCCCGGCGGCAAATTCTGCCAGTTCCAGCGTCAGGGCTGGCAGTTCGCGGTCTCGCAAATCCAGATAGCCGCGAATGGCCCCGCTTTTGAAGTGGGATTGCAATTCCACTACATTGCCAGAGGGGGTGCGCCCCTGAATAGGAGCAAAGGTCTGGCCCAGATTGCCGGGGCCTGCCACTGGTCCTTCAATGGTCATGGGGAACTGGCCCAGCAATAATATGCCATCAGAGGTGCGCAAAACGGCTCCACCGTCGGCGGTGCGATCTACCTTGATATCAATCAATGAAGATAATTCAGTGATCAGGGCATCCTGGCGGTTTTCCGCGCCGGTGGCATCGCCCTGAATACGGCCCCGGGTAATGTCACCATTCAAAGAGCTGATTTCAGAGAGCAGCGCATTGGCGCGCTCTATACTAAAGCCGATCTGGCGCTGGGCCTCGCTGCGTGCTGTCAGCAACTCGCCCTGCAGGCGGGTAAATTCATCAAACAAAAACTGTACATCAGAAACCGCGGTCAGGCGTCGCACTCCCGACGCCGGGTCCAGCGCCGCCGAGCCGATTTCGGCAAAGGCAGTATTGAGACGGGCAAACAGTGATCCGGGATCATCCAGCGTACCAAATTGTGCCTGTACCCGATCCAAAAGACCCGCTTTGGCCTCGCCGGCCGCCGCATCGCCATTGGCGCTGAGCGAGGTGGCAAACAAAAATCTGTCGGTAATGCGGGTCAGGCTGGCCGCATCAACCCCCAGCCCGGCGCCGACTACATTGCGCGAGGTAATATTGGCCTGGGAGCGCGCATAGGCCGGCGTATTGACATTACTGATATTGGTCGAGGTGGAGCGCAAAGCCAGCTGTGAAGCATTCAGGCCAGAAAGCGCATTTCCAAGAATTGAATTAATAGACATTATCTATACCGTACCGGCAGGACTTGCCGCCCTTAGGGCTATTTTTTCCGACATTACTGGTCATTTTTGCGTAGCAGCGATTTTGCTGAAAACCCTGTAAGTCTTTGCTTTGACGACTTTATTTTGTTTTTCATGCGTGCCACCCAAAATGTGTGCGGATTAACCATGTTTCAGTTAACGCAAGGGATGGGCCAAGTGTCGCTTTCCCTGATGCAATCCATTATTTGCCGGTGCCAATGACCCCGGCAAATATGCGCAACTGGGCAGAAAACGCCCGGCAATACTGCGCTATGCTCTGTGGGCGTAGTTCGTAACATGTTGAAATATAAGTTATAATATAATCAGTTCAAGTTGGCCCGGCTTTTGCTGAGGTGTGGGCAAAGTACGTGCAGATTATGCAAACAGGCAAATTGAATGAGTTTGGATTTTAACATTCTGGCGACGGCAAGCGGCAACGGGGTAAAAACCGGTGCGGCTTCTTCGGCTGCAGGCCAGAAAGTTTCTGCCAAAGCTGCGTTGCAGAAAAATGGATCCCACTCTGCCTTTGCCGACCTGCTGAATGCCAGTGTGCAAGCCAATGCACAGGGCGGTCCCACCGGGGAACTGGCAGGAAAGGCCACGGGTAAAACGGGCAGCAAAACAACGGCCAATGCCCAGTGGTTGCAAAGTACAGGAAAAAAACCGGCCTTAAAGGTGCACGGATTACAAAGTGAGCTGGCCAGCGCACTGAAGCCTGCAAAGGTTGGTGATGAAGGTGAACAAGCCCTGGTTGGTGCGACCATCATTCCGGCCAATACGGCGACATTGGTGGCAAATACCAAAGGGCAGTCTGGCAAGAACAAACCTTCTGCAGTGTCAGGCCTGGTCCAGAATACTGGCGATGCGGCACACAAGACCACTAAGCAAAACGTCCAGCGCAATCCCGGTCAGATTCGCCGGTCGATTGGTGGCGGCGACCTAAACCCATCTGATCCGCGGGCCAAGACCCCGGCGATAACAGTTGGTCCAATTGTTGCCGAATTGGATACCAAAGGGGGCGTTGCGCCTGCGCCTTCAACCTCGCCAGCGATTCAGAGCGGCCCGATCGAAGCGGCACTGGACCCAAAAACCATTACCACACCCCAACTTTCTACCAGCCCGGCCATTGAGGCCGGCCCTGTGGTTAGCGGGCTTGAGCCCTCTTTAAAAACCACGCCCCAGCCCTCTCGAACCCCGGCCATCCATCATGGACCGGTCGTGGCTGGCCTGGACGATAAAAAGGCTAGCCCGTCGCCATTATCCAAAAGCCCGGTCATTCAAAGCGGGCCGGTGATTGCTGGCCTGGATACAAAAGCCTTTGCCGCGCCTCAGCCGGCAGGTAGGCCGGCGATTGAAGCCGGGCCGGTGATCGCCGAACAAAACCAAAAAGGTGGCGGGTCACAACATCTTGCCGGTACACCGGCCATCAAAACCGGGCCGGTGGTTGCCGGGCTGACCCCCGGCAAGACCACGGTGCCCTCTTTGTCTGGCTTGATGCAAGGTTTGAATACACCCGAAGAAGCACAACAAAAGACCAGGCGCGTCCGCGGAGCAGTCCATGGGGCTTCCAAAACAAATGCGGCCAAAGGCAGTCTGGCCAAGGCCAGTGGCCAGTCAGGGGCCGGCAGTTCGGCATCCCAGACGACTAATACGGGGAATGTTACCGCCAATGCGACCCCGTTCATCAGTTCAAATACGGTGTTGGCCCAGGCCACCTCGAACCAGCCATATAATACCCAGAACCATGATAACTTGGGCACTGCACTACAAAATGGTGCTCCATCGGGCTTTGCCGGTGTGACCGATGCGGGTCTGGACGGCCGGGCCGCCCTGATCGGTACATCCACTGATCATGGTCTGAAGACGGCGCAAACCCATGATATTGCCCAAAAGGCGGCCAATACAAGTTCACACACTACGGCGCGCCTTGATCAGGCCAGCCTGGCCGGTTTTGCCGCCAATATGGCGCAACGGGTACAAGGTGGGGGCACGCGGTTTGAAATTCGTCTGGATCCGGCAGAGCTGGGTAAAGTCCAGGTAAAGCTGGAGGTCAGTGCCGATAACCGTGTCGAAGCGGTGCTTAGCTCTCATCGCCCCGAAGTCCTTGCGGACCTGCAACGGGGGGCTGATGCCTTGCGCCGGGCCTTGAGCGATATGGGATTTGATTTGGGATCTGACGGGCTGAGCTTCTCTTTGGAGCAAGGCACGGGTGGGTCTGGCACGGACCAGGACGGCAATGGCACTTCGGGCCTGTCGGGTCTGCATGGCGGCGAAGCAGAAGAGAGTCTGGAGGCTCAGGCCCCCATTCTAGCACAAAGTGATCGTGGATATGGCTTGACGCGTGTTTTTGACGGCCGTGTCGACGTGAGATTATAGGGTGAGTTTATGCCAGTACTAAACGGGCTAGGATTAAATTCGACGGTATCAACGACGCAAACGGCGACCACCGGCCTTGCGGATAATTTTGATACCTTCCTTACCTTGCTGACCGAACAGCTGAAAAACCAGGATCCGCTCAGCCCACTGGATTCCACCCAGTTTGTTGATCAATTGGTACAGTTTTCCGGGGTAGAGCAGCAAATCAATCAGAACAAGAACCTGGAATCCCTGATTACCCTGAATGCGTCCAACTCGGCCACGGCGGCGGTTGGGTTTATCGGCAAGGAAGTGGATGTACTGAACACCACGGCCCCCCTTGCCAATGGTAATGCACAATGGAGCTATGCCACCCAGTCCGATGCCGCCTCGGTAAGCATTCTGGTCAAGGATGCCAATGGAAAAGTGGTTTTCAAGGCTGATGGAAATACGGCCACCGGCACTCACACCTTTAATTGGGATGGCCGGGACAATGTCGGCACTTTGTTGGCAGATGGCAATTATGATCTCGAAGTGAGCGCCCTGGATAATGATGGCAATCTGGTTTCCACCTCGGTCACCACTACGCGGGTGATTACGGGCGCTGATTTCTCCGGTACGGAACCGGCCTTGCTGGTGGGCAATGATCGCATCTCCTTTGCCAGTATTCTGGCGGTTCGGGACCGAACAACACCAGCCATATAATGAAACGGGGGTCCAGAATGGTGACCCTTTCTTTGAAGCAGAAGCTCCTCAAGAAAAAATGAGTGAAAAATCAACAGGAGTTTATAATGTCACTTAATTCAGCACTGACTATCGGGGTTGCCGGGCTGCGGGCCAATTCGTCCGCCCTTAGCGGTATTTCCAATAATATCGCCAACATCAACACGGTCGGATACAAGCGTACACGCTCTGATTTTTCATCTCTGGTCACTTCGTCGGCCAATATCAGTGCGCTGGATGCCGGCGCGGGGGTTTCGGCCGGTTCGCAACGCCTGATCGCCGAACAGGGCCAATTGCAATCCTCCAGCGCTTCCACCGATCTTGGTATTGCCGGTGCCGGTTTCTTTGTTGTGGGCACCGCCACACAAAACGGGGCTACCGATGATGCCTTGCGCTTTACGCGCGCCGGTGGGTTTGCTCCCGATGAGAAAGGTTTCTTGCGTAATGCGGCCGGGTATTATTTACGTGGCTGGCCTGCACAACCCGATGGTACTTTTGCCACAAATGCCTCAGATATTACGTCGCTTTCCACCGTCAATATTGCCTCCATCAGTGGGGCGGCCAAAGCCACCAGCAGTGTCCAGATCAATGGCAACCTCAAAGCCAGCCAGGCTATTTCCGCCGCCGAAGGCACATATGCGGCCGGGACATCGGCCAATAATATGGCCTCGGGCGCGGTAACCCCAGACTTTGTTCGCACGGTACAGGTTTTTGATAGCCAGGGCGGGGTCCACAATATCAATATGGCATTTCTGAAAAGTAGTGCGGCGGCCAATACCTGGCACGTAGAGGTTTATGCCAGCCCGGCCAGTGATGTGACCATTGGGGCCCCACTGGTTGATGGTCAGCTCGCCGTGGGCAATGTGGTCTTTGACGCCAATGGCCAGTTTGATGCCGCATCCTCTATGTCGCTGAACTTGGCCTTTGGCGCTTCATCCGCAGGGGCCCCTGCGGCCAGTGCCTTTAACTGGGCCAGCAGCTTAGGGATTGCGGCACAGACGATTAACGTCAATCTGGGCAGTGCCGGGGCCTCCGGGGGCATGACCCAGTTTGATTCCAATTCGGTACTGGACTCTTCAATTGTGGACGGCGCCATTTTTGGCAGCCTGACCGGCGTTGATGTTGATGATCAGGGCTTTGTTACGGCCAGTTTTTCAAATGGTGTCATTCAGAAGATCTATCAGATCCCCCTGGCCACCTTCGTCAATCCAAACGGGTTGAATGCCGAAGATGGTGATGCCTTTAGCTTGGCCATTAATTCCGGTTCCTTGAACCTGAAAGCGGCCGGTAACGGGGTTGGCAAAATTGCTTCCAAAACCCTGGAAGGTTCCAATGTGGATCTGGCCAAAGAGTTCACCAATCTGATTACGGTACAGCGGGCCTATTCCGCATCATCTAAAATCATCACTACGGCTGACCAGATGCTGGACGAGCTGATCAGGATCAAACGATAGCGCATTAATCCCCTCCGGTCCTGGACCGGAGGGGATTTAATTAAAATTGGACAGGGTTTTTTTTGGAGGAATTCACCAGCTTCATTTGCCGGATATTTAACTTCTTCTCTTAGGGTCACACCCAGAGACAGCAAATGTCCGATAAACAAGTATGGGAACGGGTGATATGGGTTACGCACGCAAAACACGAGAAACATTGGTCATTGGTCCAGATGGAAGTCCACTGACACTAGCCGACCTGCCACAACCGGAAACCCGACGCTGGGTTATCAGGCGCAAGGCCGAAGTGGTAGCCGCGGTCCGGGGAGGGTTGTTAACCCTGGAGGACGCCTGCAAGCGCTACCGTCTGACAGTTGAAGAATTTCTGGGCTGGCAGCAAATGATTGATCGGCATGGCCTGGCCGGGCTGCGCACAACCAAGGTGCAGCAATACCGATAGAGTTGGCAAATCGCCAAAATTAAGAGGCTTGGCCTCTGGCAAAATCAAAAAAAGAGCCCGAAGTTTATCTTCTGGCTCTTTTTTTATGCATTTTCATCCCTCTGTGACCTTTTCATTAAGTATACGTTTACGACGTAGTGGGAAATTCCTGCCTAGTGGAGTGCGCAATCGCGCGTTTAGGTAGGAAAATTACGTGAACGGTTTACTCAATACCCTCAATCAGTTCGGACCGGTGCGGTTGATCATCATCATGGGGGTCACCATTGGCGTCACATTGGCGTTGATGATGATGAGCTTTCAGATTGGTACTGCTGATAAGACCTTGCTTTATTCCGGGCTGGATTTGAAGGAAGCCTCACTAATCAGCGCCCGCCTGGACCAGATGGGCATTCCCTATTCTATTGGTGCCGGGGGCTCTACCATTATGGTGCCGCGTAAAAAGGTGGAAACAGTGCGGATGGCGCTGGCCGGGGAAAATCTGCCCAGTTCCGGTTCCATGGGATATGAAATTTTCGACAAGACCGGGGCCATGGGGCAGACCAGCTTTGCCCAGAACATGGCGCAATTGCGTGCCCTGCAGGGGGAATTGGAACGCACCATAACCTCGCTGGACGGGGTTAGCGCGGCTCGGGTGCTGTTGGTCATGCCAAAACGGCGCCTGTTCGAACGTGATGCGCAACAGGCCAAGGCCTCGGTAGTGATTCGCCTGCAATCCAACATTATTGGCGTTACCCAGACCCAGGCCATTCGACAGTTGGTGGCCAGTGCGGTGCCAGGGCTGAAGGCGGGCAATGTTACCGTTGCTGACGAGGCAGGACGTGTTCTGGCCCGCCAGGATGAAGAGGGACACGAGGGCGAGGCCGCCTCGGCGGGGCAACGCACTCTGGTTGAAATGGCACTCTCGAAAAAAATTACCAACATGCTGGCCCCCATTGCAGGCCCGGCCGGGGTACAGGTGCAAATCAGTGCTTATCTGGATCTGGATCGGATCACCGAACGGTCCACAATTTATGATCCGGATAACCGGGTGGTGATTTCCAGCGATACCAGCGAAGAGAGCTCGGATCAGTCCGAAGCCAAAACCAGTGCCGCCGTCAGCGTTGGGGCCAATGTACCCAATAAGGATGATTCGGCGGGGGGCGATGGGGGCAAGTCCAATGCCATCAGTTCGCGTACCAGCGAAATCCTCAATTATGGCAATTCAAAAACCGAACGCACCATTGTGCGCTCTTCGGGGGCCATCAAGCGGTTGTCGGTGGCCGTAGTGGTGGATGGAACTTTGACCAAAGATGATGCCGGTGTTGAAACCTATACACCGCGCACACCGGAACAAATGAAAGAGATTGAGGCACTGGTCAAAACCGCCATCGGTTTTGATGCGGCGCGTGGCGACACGGTTACGGTTTCCAATGTGCGCTTTTCGCGACCAGAACCGCTGGGCGATGTGGCTCCGCCGGGTATGTTCTCTTTTAGCAAGGATGACATAATGCGCACGATCGAGCTGCTTATCCTGGCCGTGGTCTCAATTGCCATGATGATCTTTATCGTGCGGCCCTTATTGTCTGGTATTGTTGGAGGTGGTGCCGGGAGTGGTATGCCCATGCTGGCCAGTGCCGGTGGTGCACCGGCGTTGGCAGGGCCAGAGGGGCCGGCCGCGGCCCCGCCGATTCCCTCAGGGGGAGGGGGCTCGGGCGCTCAGGGTGCTTTGCCGCCGCCACAGCAAAATTCGGAACTGGAAGAGACCATCGATGTGGCCAAAATTCAGGGACAGGTCAAAGCCTCGTCGGTCAATAAGGTCGCCGAAATCGTAGATTCACACCCGGAGGAATCCATTTCGATCCTTCGCACCTGGTTGCACGAGGCATAAGTTATGGTCAGAGCCGCCGCCAGTCGCCCCGTTGTTGATGATGTGACGCGCCTTTCAGGCGCGGACAAGGCCGCTATTATCTTGTTGGCCCTGGGCGAGGAGCACCACAAATTGTGGGAGTTGATGGATGATGAGGAAATCAAGGAGATTTCCCAATCCATGTCCAATCTGGGCAATGTGACGGCCTCGGCCGTGGAAAAACTGATTGTCGAATTTGTCAGCCAGATGTCGTCCACCGGCTCGATTATGGGGTCTTATGAGGCCACTCAGCGCCTGTTGGCCAGCTTTATGCCCGAAGACAAGGTCGAAAGCGTCATGGAGGAGATCCGTGGGCCGGCCGGGCGCACTATGTGGGACAAGCTGGGCAATGTTAACGAAGGTGTGTTGGCCAATTATCTGAAAAATGAATATCCGCAAACGGTGGCGGTGGTGCTGTCAAAGGTCAAGGCCGATCATGCAGCCCGGGTGCTGAGCGCTCTGCCGGAAGATTTTTCCATGGAAGTGGTGATGCGCATGTTGCGCATGGAGCCGGTGCAAAAAGAGATCATGGACGAGATTGAGGCCACGTTGCGTCGCGAGTTCATGTCCAATCTGGCCCGCACCAACAAGCGCGACAGCCATGAAATGATGGCGGATATTTTCAACAATTTTGACCGCCAGACCGAAAACCGTTTTCTGGCCTCGCTGGAAGAACGCAACCGTGATGCCTCCGAACAGATCCGCTCTTTGATGTTCGTCTTTGAAGACCTGCAAAAGCTGGATCCCGGCGGCGCGCAAACCCTGTTGCGGGCGGTGGAAAAAGACCAGCTGGCGCTGGCAATGAAAGGGGCCTCCGAGGCCCTGCGCGACCTGTTCTTCTCGAATATGTCTGAACGGGCCGCCAAGATTTTACGCGAAGATATGGAGGCCATGGGGCCGGTGCGACTGAAAGATGTCGAGGGGGCCCAGCAAATGATGGTCAATCTGGCTAAGGATCTGGCGGCCAAGGGCGAGATTCTGTTGGCCGATGGCGGCGCTGATGACGAGTTGATTTACTAATATGGACACGCAAAACACAACCAAGTTTTCTTTTGAAACGGAGTTTGCCCCCGACGGTACGATCCTGCGCGATGATACCGGCTGGCGGATGACCTTCACGCAGGAGGAAATGCAGGTCGAGCGTGACAAAGCCTATGCAGAGGGACAGCGCGATGCGCTGGTCAAGGCAGAACAGGCCTCAGCGGCGCTGTTGAGCGAGCTGAATGAGCATAGTGCGCAAATACTGTCGACCTTGAAAGAACAGGCAAATGCATGTCGTTGCCAGGCCATCGAACTGGTTCTGGTGGCGGCCCGCAAGATTGCGGGTCGGGCATTGGAATGTTTCCCGGACGAGCAGGTTAAAGACACGGTACAGGAAATCCTGAAAGACCTTCGCGGGGCACCGCGTCTGGTGGTGACGTGCCCGCCGGGGGTTTCGGACAAGCTGTCAAAAGAACTGCAGGATATGGCCGCCCACAGTGCCTTTGAAGGCGAGTTGATCCTTAGACAATCAGAAGAGGCCGCCCCCGGGGATGTGCGTCTGGAATGGGCACAAGGCGAAGTGGATATTAGCACCGAAGACATTGCCGCGCGTGTTGAAAATACCGTGCGCCAGTGGCTGGCGGCGACCGAAGAACAAGAAGCACAACGAGATTTGTTTGCCAGTGTTCCTGGCAGCGAGGAGGGACCATAATCCATGTCCGATAATGAATCAGATATTGAACTGCAGGACTTTGATCAGCCGGGAGACGTACCGGAAGATCAAACGCCTGCAGAAGAACCGATCGCGGCACCACCAGCGGCCATTGCCGAGGATGAAGAGCCTAAAACCGCCGTTGACCTGGCCCCGGTTTATGATGTGCCGGTGCGTATATCTGCTGTGCTGGGTAAAACCAAAATCAATGTGAACGAACTGCTGGCGCTCAGTCGTGGTTCGATATTGGAGCTGGACAGAAAAGTGGGCGAGGCCATTGATATTTATGTCAACAACCGGATCGTGGCGCGTGGTGAAGTGGTGATTGTGGACGAACAACTTGGGGTCACTATGACAGAAATTATTAAAGATTCAGTGACCAGCACCTGATCGGCTGTGTGACCTATAGGAGAAGAAAATGCGGGTTTTGATTATCGGTAGTTTGGGCGGACAGCTCGGCGAAGCCACTAAAATAGCCATAAATAATGGAGCCAAGGTAGCCCATGTAGAGAGTGTTGAAGCGGCGATGAAAGCGCTGCGCGCCGGGCAGGGCGCAGACCTTTTGATGGCCGACATAGGCAATGATATCGGCTCTCTGGCTGATGCTTTGAAAAAAGAACGTATCCATGTGCCGATTGTGGCTTGCGGGGTATCGGCAACGCCAGCGGCCGCCGCCGCCGCCATTCGTGCCGGGGCCAAGGAGTTTATTCCTCTGCCGCCGGATACAGATCTGATTGCGGCGGTGCTGGCCGCCGTCGCCGATGATGAGCGTCCGATGATTGCACGCGATCCGGTGATCCGCCAGGTGGTGGCGCTGGCCGACCAGATTGCGCCCTCCAATGCCTCCATCCTGATCACTGGCGAATCCGGTTCAGGCAAGGAAGTGATGGCGCGCTATGTTCATGAAAAATCCAAACGGGCGGACAAGGCGTTCATTTCCATCAATTGTGCGGCCATTCCGGATAATTTGCTCGAATCCGAGCTGTTCGGCCATGAAAAAGGAGCCTTTACCGGGGCCATTGCCCGCCGCATCGGTAAATTTGAAGAGGCCGATGGTGGCACGCTTCTACTGGACGAAATTTCGGAAATGGATGCCCGTCTCCAGGCCAAGCTGTTGCGTGCCATTCAAGAACGCGAAATTGACCGGGTAGGTGGCTCAAAGCCGGTAAAGGTGGATATTCGTATTCTGGCCACCTCCAACCGGGATCTGACCGAGGCCGTGCGCGATGGTAGTTTCCGCGAGGATTTGTTGTTCCGTCTGAATGTGGTCAATCTGAAACTGCCGCCTTTGCGTGACCGCCCGGGCGATATTGCGGCTCTGGCCGATTATTTTGCCACCCGCTATGCCGCCGCCAATGGGGTGCCGGCCCGACCTATTTCCGAGGCCGCCCGCCATGTTCTGCTGAACCGGCAATGGCCGGGCAATGTGCGCGAGCTGGAAAACGCCATTCATCGTGCCGTTTTGCTGGCCGAAGGTGATGAAATCGGCCCCGATGCCCTGCGTGCCCCGGACGGTACCAAGCTGGGCGATGCGGCCCCGCGCGGCGTGGTCGCCAGCGCGGCCGAGGCGGCCCAGGTTTCTACCCAACGAGCCGTTGGCCTGACCGTGGCACAGGTGGAACAGGATCTTATTCTGGATACCCTGTCCCATTGTCTGGGCAATCGTACCCATGCGGCCAATATATTGGGTATTTCCATCCGGACGCTACGGAACAAGCTCAAAATCTATGCAGACCATGGGGTTTCTGTGCCCATGCCGGGGGGCAATGGCAATATAGATGTGGGGGCCATTGCCTGAGTATGAATCAGTATAGAGTCAGGAAATCGTAATGGCTGAATCTTCAGGCATAACAACCGCAACAACCGGATTTGATTCCAAGAAATTCTCCAACGCCATTCTGCGTGGTGATGTGGCTTTGGCGATTGGCATTGTTGCGATTTTGATGATGCTGATCCTGCCCATGCCATCCTGGCTTTTGGACATGGCTCTGGCGGTTTCCATTTCTTTTTCCATTATGGTGCTGATGACGGCACTCTTCATTCAAAAGCCACTGGAATTCAGTGCATTTCCGGCGGTTTTGCTGATTGCGACCATGTTGCGGTTGGGCTTGAACCTGGCCTCTACGCGCCTGATCTTGTCTGATGGTTCCCAGGGACCCGATGCGGCCGGGCAGATTATTCGCGGCTTTGGGGCGCTGATTACCCAGGGTAATTACGTTATCGGCATTATTGTCTTTATCATTCTGGTGATCGTCAATTTTGTGGTGATCACCAAGGGCTCTGGCCGTATTGCCGAGGTGGCGGCACGCTTCTCTCTGGATGCCATGCCCGGCAAGCAAATGGCTATTGATGCGGATCTCAGCTCGGGTCTTTTGAAAGAAGATGAAGCCCGGCAAAAGCGCAAGGATCTGGAGGCCGAGTCCAATTTTTACGGCTCCATGGATGGTGCCTCGAAATTTGTACGTGGTGATGCGGTGGCGGGTCTGTTGATCACCGCCATCAATATTATTGGCGGCATGATTATTGGCGTGGGTCAAGAGGGCATGCCTTTTGCCCAGGCGGCGTCAAATTATACCATGTTGACCATTGGTGACGGTCTGGTCAGCCAGATCCCGGCGTTGGTCATTTCCATTGCGGCGGGCCTGCTGGTCTCTAAGGCCGGGGTTGAAGGGGCTGCCGACAAGGCCATTTTCTCGCAGTTCACCGGTTACCCGCAGGGCCTGATCATTGTGGCCGGGATCAGCCTGATTGCGGCCCTGATGCCGGGCATGCCCTTTGTACCCTTTGCGCTGATGTCTGTGTTGCTGGGCGGTGGTGCCTGGGTTCTGCATCAACGTAAAGCCGCGGAAAAAACCAAGGCGGATGTGGCCACCGCTGCAGAGGCCAAGGAAAGCGAAAACGAAGAGCAGCCAATCACCGAAAGCCTGCATATCGACGGCCTGAAGATTGAACTTGGTTATAATCTCTTAAGCTTGATCAATGATATGGAAGGGCGTCGGCTGACCGATCAGATCAAGGCCTTGCGCCGCCAGATGGCGCAGGAGATGGGCTTTGTCATGCCGCCGGTGCGCATATTGGATAATATGCAGCTCAAAGCCGATGATTATATGGTGCGCGTCAAAGAGATCGAGGCGGGCGCGGGCATGTTAAAATTGGGCCATTTGCTGGTTATGGATCCGGCCGGGGCGCAAGTGGATTTACCCGGCGATCATGTCAAAGAGCCGACCTTCGGGCTGCCGGCCACCTGGGTCACCGAATCCTTGCGCGAAGAAGCCATGTTCAAAGGGCTAACCGTGGTTGATCCAGCCACCGTGCTGGCCACTCATTTGACCGAAATTTTGCGCGATAACATGCCGGACCTTCTGTCCTTTGCGGAAACCGAAAAACTGCTCGAGGGTCTGGGCAAGGAAGATAAAAAACTGCTCGAAGAGATCAGTCCTTCGCAAATCAGCCGCTCGGGCATTCAACAGGTCTTGCAGGGGCTTCTCAAAGAGCGCGTTTCCATTCGCGATCTGCCCGCCATTTTGGAAGCCATTGCCGAGGCCAGTGCCACCACCCAGAATCTGGGGGCGATTATCGAACATGTGCGCACCCGTCTGGCGCGGCAATTATGCCATGCGGCGGCGGCCCCCGATGGCACCTTGCCCATGCTGGGCCTGTCGCCGGAATGGGAACAGGCCTTCGCCGAAAACCTGATCGGGGAGGGGGACAACCGGCAATTGGCCTTGCCGCCCTCCAAACTGCATGAATTTATCAACCGGGTGCGCGACAGCTTTGATGCGGCGGCCGAGGCTGGCGATGCGCCGGTTCTGCTGACCTCACCGGCGATCCGCCCCTATGTGCGTTCCATCATCGAGCGTTTTCGTGGCCAGACGATCGTGATGTCGCAAAATGAAATTTATCCAAAAGCACGTTTAAAAGTAGTGGGGCAGGTATAATGAACCCGAGTGTCCTTTCCATCATGGAACAGAGTTTTACGCCCGCTGATCTGGTGTTGATCAGTGCCATTTCGCTGGTTTGCGCCGGGGCGATGCGTAATTACGGCCACATCATCGTCACGGTGTTTATTGCCACGGCAGTGGATTACATGCTGCCGGGGCTATTTGCTCTGCTGACCGGGGCGCCGGTGGGCGATGCCATGGCAGCCAGCTGGACCCGGCTGGCGGGATATTCCAGTGTCGCCCTGCTGGTACGTATGCTGGTTTACTTTTCGGCGATCAGCCTGCTTTTTGGCACCAAGGCGGCCTATGGCCGTCGGTAAAGCCTATGGCCTTCTGGCCTGAAGTTTGCGTACCCCCCTTCTGATTGTTCGCAATTGAGACCATGGGGGTAGTGATGGAAACCTTGAAACTGATCAGTGATATTGCGTTTGCGCCGGGGGAATTGGGGGTATGCGCCGGTATTGCCGCCATTATTGGGCTGGCCACGGGCCAGTTCTCGCGCATCTGGCTGGCGGTCTTGCTGGCCCTGGGTGCTGATATGGCCTGGCCCTGGGTATTGGAAATCAGTCAGGGATTTGATGCAAGCCTGGCACGCGAAGCGGCCACCACGCATTTAATGCGTGATGGCGGGGCTGCGATTGCCTTGCGGATGGTACTTTATTTTGCCGCAATTTCAGTCATTTTGACGTTCAAGCGTCTGTTGGGATCCGAGAGTTAACGCGCGGCACGTTTGCCGGCGATTTCGTCCAGCTCGTCCTGTTCGGCCTTGTTGCGTGCCTGCGCAAGGCGGGCCAGGCGGCGCTCTTCCATCAGTTCAAACTTTTTCAGCTCTAAAAAGGCTTCTTCCAATTGCACGCGTAAAGCCGCGGTCTGGGCATCCAGTTCGATCATCGAAGCACGCAAATTGTTTTTGCGCTCGATCACGGCCTGGGCATAGGAGCCATAGGCCATAAACCCTTCGCGGCTTTCATCAGCAGCCACCTGCTCTTCAGGCACGCTGCGTTCCAGGTCCGCGGCGCGGCTTTCCAGATGGGCGCGTGCCTCATCCAGCGCGCCCATTTGTTTTTGCAGTTCTTCGACCTTGAACCGTGCCAGTTTTACCAGGGATGCAAAATTACGCATTATACCCCTCCATTATGCCTCGTTATTGAGGCTATTACTATCACCCAAAATCTCGGCCAGACGTTGGAAGCCATCGTCCAAAGACGTGGCTTCTTCTTTATTCTGGCCCAGAAACGCTTCCAGCGGGTCGTGTAATTCTATGGCACGATCCACACCGGCATTAGATCCGCGGGCATAGGCGCCCAGACGAATTAATTCTTCCATATCGGCATAATCACTAAGCGCGCGACGCGCGGTGCGGATCAGCTCGATTTCATCATCATCACAGCAACCGGGCATGGTGCGTGATATGCTTTTCAAAATATTGATGGCCGGAAAACGGCCCCGTTCGGCAATGGCCCGTTCCATCACAATATGGCCATCAAGGATGCCGCGGGTGGCATCGGCGATCGGCTCGTTATGATCATCGCCATCCACCAGCACCGTGAAAATACCGGTAATGGCCCCCTCGGGGCGGCCATCGGTGCGACGGCCCGGTCCAGCGCGCTCAAGAAGGCGCGGCAGCTCGTTAAACACAGATGGGGTATAGCCGCGGGTGGTCGGTGGCTCGCCGGCGGCCAGGCCGATTTCGCGCTGGGCCATGGCAAAGCGCGTTACCGAATCCATCAGGCACAGCACATGCTGGCCCTGATCGCGAAAATATTCCGCCACAGTCAGGGTCAATTGCGCCGCTTGGCGCCGGCTCAGCGCCGGCTCGTCCGATGTGGCCACCACAACGACGGTACGTTTCATGCCCTCTGGCCCTAAAACATCGTCGATAAATTCCTTGACCTCGCGGCCCCGTTCCCCGATCAGCCCGATCACCGCCACATCGCAATCCGCATTTTGTGCCAACATGGACATGAGGACGGATTTACCAACCCCGGAGCCGGCAAATACGCCCATGCGCTGGCCCTTGCAGATTTGTGTAAAGGTATTGATAGCGCGTACACCGGTATCCATGCGGGCGCCGACCCGGGCCCGGGCATGGGGTGCCGGTGGGCGACCACGAAGCGGATAGGGATGCAGGCCCGGCAATAAAGCGCCGCCATTATCAATAGGCTTTCCAAAGGCATTAATCACCCGGCCTAACCAGGCCGAAGAGGGGCGCACATAAGGGCCTTCGGGGTTAATTTCCATGCGCGCTCCGGCGCGAACACCGTCCAGCGGCCCAAAAGGCATCATAAGGGCATGATCACCGCGAAAGCCCACGACTTCGCAGGCAATATCACCATGACGGGTTTGGGCGGTGGCACGGGCCCCAAGCTCTAACGCATCTGCCGGCCCTATGGCTTCGATCATCAGACCGTTAACAGCTGTAACGCGGCCGCGAAAGCGGCGCGGTTCCAAGGCTTCGATGCTGGCTCGAAGAGCTTGCATATACGTGAACTCCATCTCAAACGTGTCAGGTTTCATCACAAACCTACACATGACGCCTTGAGATCACGTAAACGTGGCAACAATAATTGTACGAATTACAGTTTTTGTGCCTGACCCCGAATGATTAACAAAATCAGTTCGATTTGTTTAAGTTTGGTTAAGGGGATTCCCCTAGCGTAGGGATAGAGTTAACCATTACGCCAATGAAGCCTGCAAACTGATTCGCAGGCCAATGGGAGGGGCCCATGAGAGTTCTCTTAGTTGAGGATGATAGTGCAACAGCACAATCGATTGAGCTGATGCTAAAATCTGAAGGTTTTAATATTTATACGACGGATCTTGGTGAAGAAGGCGTCGATCTGGGTAAGCTGTATGATTATGATATCATTCTGCTGGACCTGAATCTGCCAGACATGCCCGGCTTTGACGTATTGAAACAATTGCGGGTTTCCAAAGTGGAAACACCGGTGTTGATCCTGTCAGGAACTGCCGACACAGAGGTCAAGGTCCAGGGTCTTGGCTATGGTGCCGATGATTATCTGACCAAACCGTTCCACAAGGACGAACTGGTCGCCCGCATTCATGCGGTGGTGCGCCGGTCCAAAGGGCATTCGCAATCTATTATTACAACGGGTATGGTCGCGGTTAATCTCGATGCCAAAACCGTTGATGTGAATAAACAGCGTGTGCATCTGACGGGTAAGGAATACCAGATGCTGGAGCTGCTTTCCTTGCGCAAGGGCACGACGCTCACCAAGGAAATGTTCCTGAACCAGCTTTATGGCGGTCTTGATGAGCCGGAATTAAAAATCATAGACGTGTTTATCTGTAAATTGCGTAAAAAGCTCGCCAATGCCACCGGCGGAGAGCATTATATCGAAACGGTCTGGGGCCGTGGCTATGTACTGCGCGACCCGGCCGAGGAAGAAGAAGCCGCCTGAGGTTTTTGAAAAGTTTGATGGAAAAGGCGGCTGTATCAGCCGCCTTTTTTGTGGGGCGAGCGCAATAATAAAATAAACGGGGCCGCCAACAGGGAAATCCCCATCATAAAGCGAAAATCATTCAGATAGCCAATCAGGGCGGCTTGCTGATTGATCTGGGCATTGATAATAGCCAGCCGCCCCACCCCTTCCGGTCCGGTAATGCCCAATGCCGTGACCAGCGGGTTAAAGGGCGTGATGTGTGCCGCCAGTTCGGCATGATTGATCTGGATATTGCGGGCCAGCAAAGCAAAGGAAATTGACACCCCGATCGAAGAGCCGATATTGCGCACCAACGAGAACAGCGCCGTGGCTTCGGTGCGGTATTTCTCGTCCAGGGTGGCAAAGGTAATCACCCCCATGGGCACAAAGACCGAACCAAGGCCCAGACCTTGGGCAAAGCCGGTCCAGATAATGTCTTTTTGGCTGACCTCCAGGGTGAACTGGCTCATTGAATAAAGGGAAATGACAATCATCATCATGCCGCCGGCGATCAGAAGCCGTGGATCAAAACGTTCGGCCAGGCGTCCCATCACCATCATGCCCAGCATCATGCCCAGCCCCCGCGGGGCCAGGACCAGCCCGGTCAGGATCACTGGCCAGCCCTTAAGGGTCTGCAGGAACGGCGGCAGAATGGCCATTGTGGACAGAAAAATGATCCCCACCAGAAACATAAAGCTGAGCCCCATGCTTAAGTTACGGTCCCTGAACATGGCCGGGTTTAAAAACGGCCGCTGTGTGGTCATGATATGCACCACAAAAAGATAAAGGCACAACACCGCCAAAACGGCCTCGATGACAATTTCGGGCGCAGAAAACCAGTCCTGAGACTGGCCCCGGTCCAGCATCATTTGCAAAGCCCCGATGGATAGGCTGAGCAGGGTAAAGCCGGCCCAGTCAAAAGGCAGTTTTTTTTGCCGATAGGTGCGTTTTACAAATAACGACAGGCCCGTAATGGCCATCAGTCCCACCGGCAAATTGATATAAAATACCCATCGCCACGAAAGCGTCTCGGTCAGCCACCCCCCCAGGGTTGGCCCCAAAACCGGGCCAATCATCACCCCCACGCCCCAGATGGCAATGGCGCGGCCATGTTGATGGCGCGGGTATATGTCCAGCAAAACCGCCTGGGACAAAGGCACCAGGGACGCCCCAAAGGCCCCTTGCATCAGGCGGAAAAACACCAACTGGCCCAGATTGACCGCTGCCCCGGCCAGCATGGAGGCCACCACAAATCCGGTTACCGCCCCAATGAAGAGGCGCTTGCGCCCAAAACGCGCCGCCAGGAAGCCGGTGGGCGGTGTCATAATGGCCGCCGAAACAATATAAGAGGTCAGCACCCAGGAAATCTGATCCTGGGTGGCGGCCATCGCCCCCTGCATATGCGGCAGTGCCACATTGGCAATGGTGGTATCGATGGCCTGCATGGTGGTGGCCAGCATCACCGACAGGGTGATCATGGCCCGGTTGGGTCCGACCGCCACAGAAGGGGGATCAGCCGACATCGGCGCCTAACCAGCGTAAAGGCACGCGCAAAATCGTTGGCAGCGGACGATGATAACCGGTATCAATACGCACCTTGACGCTCATGCCCGCGCGCAATACCGGCTTGCCTTTGTATCCGTCCAGGGCAATGCGTACCGGCACGCGCTGGACCACCTTCACCCAGTTTCCGCTAGCGTTTTGGGGCGGCAACAAGGAAAATTCTGACCCCGTGGCCGGATCAATACTTTCCACATGGCCGCTTAAGGGTCTGTCCGGATAGGCATCCACGCGCAGCCTGGCGGGCTGGCCAACTTGCATATGGGTCAGGGCGGTTTCCTTGAAATTGGCCTCTATCCATAATCCCTGATCGGCAACGATCACCATGGCCGGTATTCCGGCACGAACATAATCGCCCACCACTGGCACTGTGCCGGTGGTGCCGGCAATGGGGGCGCGGATCACCGCATTGGCCAGATCCTGCTGGGCCAGTTCTACTCTGGCCCAGGCCCCGCGAACGCGTGGGTGATCATGGGGGCTGGCCTCGGGGTCTCCCAGCATGGCGTGCAGAACAGCAATTTCCTGGGCTTTGGTTTGCAGTCGGGTGGCCGCCACATCGCGATCATGGACATATTCGTCCAGCATGGCTTCGGAAACCACTTTACGGTTGGCCAGCTCTTTACGCCGCTTTAATTCACGCCGGGAAAAGGACAGGTTTTCCAGCACCGTTTCCCGTTCGCTCAGGCGCTGTTGATAATTGGCCTTGGCTGCCATGATCTGGCCCAAGGCTTCATCATGGGCGGCCCGTGCCGCATCCACCGCCGCCTTCAGGCGCTTGGTATCCAGACTGAAGAGAATATCTCCGGCCTTCACATGCTGGTTACTGTGGACATTCAGCTTGGCAATGGTGCCGGAAATTTCGGCGCTGACCTGGGCCTTGTCGGCTTTGACATAGGCGTTTTCGGTCTGCATCCAGCGCCCGCCCGTGGCGTAAATCCAAAGGGCGATAAAGGCAATGATCAGGATCGGCAGACCCATCAGAACAACGCGCATTGCGATGGGCGAGTGTAACCGTTGACGGATTGCCCCCAACGACATGGCGCTGGATTGCCCTACGGCAATGTCTGCCTTGTCCACATCCAGATCATCTTTGGCTTGGGGGGCGCTCATGAGGCTTCATCCTGCATAAGGTTATCTTTGATATGCATCAGCATGGTGGTGAGTTGTTTTTTGCTTTGGGCCGATAATCCCTGGGTGCTTTTTTTCATGATGGCCGCCCCGATGGCACGAATTTCACGCAAAACCGGCTCGGCATTATCGGTCAGATACAGTTTGAACGAACGCCGGTCATCGGGGTTGATCCGCCGTTCAATCATCTGGTTGGCGGCCAGCAGGTCCAACTGGCGGGTCAGAGTGATGGGCCGAATTTCCAACAGCCGGGCCAGCTCGCTCTGGGTAATGCCCTGTTGGCGATCCAGAAAAATCAGCGTGCGGTATTGTGCCTGGGTCAGGCGCAAATGGCGCGCCCGCTCATTAAAGGACTTGCGCAGGATTTGCGCGGTGTCACTGATGGCAAACGCCAGGGCACGATCTTCGTTGGCTAAGGGCATAACGCGTTATATACCCCTCCTTATAGTAAGCAATGCTTATTATAAGGAGTGGTTAAAATAAAGTCACAAAAAAAGCGGCCCCGGGGCCGCCTTTGATGTAGAAAATACAGGGGGCGTTAAGCCACTTTGGCAACGGCCTTTTCCTTGCGGACATAAAGACCGCGTTTGCCAGGAACCGGGACGAAGGCATCGGAAAGGCCCATGACGGTTTCGGCCGCGCCCAGAAACAAAAAGCCGTCCGGGGCCATGCATTGGGCCAATCGGTTCAAAATGTCGGTCTTGGTTTCTTGATCAAAATAGATCAGCACATTGCGGCAAAAGACGACATCAAACTGTCCCAGGGCGCGAAAACTGTCCAGAAGATTGTATTTCTTGAACGTGATATGTTGTTGCAGGCTGGGATCAATACGCCACAGATCGTCCACTTTTTCAAAGTATTTGACCATCAGTTGTACTGGCAGGCCGCGTTGAACCTCGAATTGGGAATACAGGCCGGTTTTGGCCTTTTGCAATACCTTGTCCGAAATGTCGGTGGCCAGAATGCTGCTGGCCATGCCTTTCATGCGGGCGGCTTCTTCGCGCAGGATCATGGCCAGAGAATAGGGCTCCTGGCCGGTGGAGGCCGCGGCGCACCATATCTTGAGTTTGGAACCGGGACGGCGATTGGCCGTCAGGTGTGGAATAACTTCGCTCTTGAACAGGTCAAAGGGGGTGCGATCGCGAAAGAAAAACGTTTCATTGGTGGTCATGGCCTCGGTGACCATGGCATTCAGGCGTTCATCATTGCGGGTGCGCATGGCCGCCACCAAGGCCTCAACCGAGGCAAAGTTCTCCTTGCGGGCGATGGGGCCCAAACGGCTATCCAGCAAATACCCCTTGTCGGCACTCAGCACATGACCGGAGCGTTTTTTCAGCATAGAGACCAAAAAGTCAAAGTCCTGACTATTCATTACACTTTACCCCGCTGACAATCTTCATGATCGTACATCCTATTTGATTTATAGGTTTGATTTGTTCGGCAAGACCGGCCTGTACCACCGATCCGGGCATGCCCCAGACTACGGAACTGGCTTCATCCTGGGCGATGATCTGTGCACCCGTTTTGACCATCTGTTCGGCACCGGCACAGCCATCATGGCCCATGCCGGTAAGAATAACACCCAGGGCAGCATTGCTGTAAACTTCGGCGGCGCTGCGGAACATTGGGTCTACCGCCGGGCGGCAATAGTTTTCCTGTGGGCGCTGGTCCAGGCCAATCACAACGCCGCTGCCGGCACGGCGCACCGTCATGTGAAAATCACCCGGCGCCAGATAAATACCGCTGGATTTTACCGGCATGCCATCACGCCCCTCAACCACGGGTTTGCGGGCATTTTTGCTCAAATGTTCGGCCAGGACGGCGGTAAAGGCCTTGGGCATATGCTGGGTGATAAACACCGGAATATTAATTTTGGGGCCAATGGCGGTGATAACATCACGCAACGCCTGGGGGCCACCGGTAGAGGAGCCGATAAAGACGGCCTTGGGGGCCGGTCTGGCGGTAATGTTTTTAGGCCGGATGCGCGCGGCGGTCCGCGCCGGTGGTGCCATCGGGCGCTTGTGCGCCACTTTTGCCCGGCGGCCGGCTTCGCCCAGGGCCCTGACCTTGGTGATCAGATCCTGTCGGAAACCCTTGGCGCTGGCCAATGAACTGGATTCAGGCTTGGGCAGATAATCCGCAGCGCCATTGGACAAGGCGCGCAAGGTAATATCTGCATTACGGTGGGTCAGGGTCGAGGCCATCACCACTTTGGATTTAGGGGCCGCCTTCAGAATTTGCGGCAATGCCTTCAAACCATCCAGGCGCGGCATTTCCACATCCAGAATTACCACATCGGGCTGGTGTTCGGCGGCCAGTTTGATGGCCTGCAGGCCATCGGTGGCCTTGGCTACAATTTCAATGCCGTCTTCTTCGACCAGCCAGCGGGTAATCAGGCCGCGAACCACCGCCGAATCGTCGGTAATCATGACCCGGATCGGGTCATTCATACCGCGGGACGGTCTTGGTATTCTGGGGGCGTTCAGGCTCATGTTTCTGCGGTCACCAGCCCGACTTCAGCGAATTTGGAACCCAGGATTTCACCGTCAAACGGTTTCATAATGTATTCATTGGCGCCGGCATGCAGGGCTTCGGTGATATGGCCCATATCATTTTCCGTGGTGCAAAACACAACAATGGGGGCATCGCCGCCATCTTCCTTGCGAAGCGCCCGCAGAAAATCAATGCCGCTCATGACCGGCATGTTCCAGTCCAGCAAAATGGCATCCGGCATGGCCTTGCGGCATTGCTCCAGCGCCTGGGCCCCGTCCGCAGCTTCATCACAGGCAAATTCCATATCTTCCAGAATTCGCCGTGCAACTTTGCGAATCACACGACTGTCATCAACGACTAGACAATTTTTCATAACCCTTTGTCCTCTTTTGTCCCCAGATCCGCCGCTCAGGCTGCCCGAGCTTCCGTTTCACCGATGTTCAGCATTTTCTCTATGTCCAGAATGATCAGCAATCGGCCGTCCAGACGGTAAATGCCACGGGAAACCCCTTGCCAGATCGGATCGATATTGCTGGGCAGAGGTTCGCGGTCCTGTTCGGCCAGGCGCAGAACCTCGCCAACACGATCAATAATCAGGCCATAGGATTCATTACCCATTTCCACCCCGATGGCCATGTCCTGGTGTTCATCTGTGTCTGGCTTGGGCAGGCCAAGGCGATCACGGGCATCTATGGCCGTGACGATACGGCCACGCAGGTTCAGCACCCCCTTCACTTCGGGTGGGGCCATGGGAACGGTGGTTAGCGAATGGGGCTGAAATACATCATGAATACTGGTGACCTCTATGCCAAATAGCTGGTCTGCAATTTCCACGGTGACGTATTCGCGCGTGTTTTCATCAATATGAATGTGTTGATCCTCTTGCGTACTCATGCCGCTTCTCCATGGGTTTGAAGAACATAATCAATGGTGGAAATCAGGGATTCCCGATCCGCCTTGCGCACAATGTCGGTGAAGGCATCGGTGGCGCCCATGCGGTCCAGATCATTTTGCCCCATGGCCGAAAGCGCCAGTCGAGGAATGGAGGACCAGTGCTCGTCGGTTGCCAGTTTGGTAGCAAAGGCAACGCCGGTTTCGTCAGGCATTTCGATGTCGGATACAATGACATCAAACGCGGCCCCGGTTTCGTTCAGTTGCCAGGCCTCGGCAGCGCTGCCAACGGCGGTAACCTCATAACCGGCGGCGGCCAGCAAAGGCGCAACCATATTGCGGAAGAAGGCATTATCATCCACCAGCAAAATACGCTTTTTCTGGGGAATTTCGGCTTCTTTTTCCTGATGGGCGTTTTCGAACCAGTCATGATAGGCGGTGGTCAGATAATGGCCCACATCAATCACTTCGGTGGCATTGCCCTTGAGAACCGCGGCCCCGATAATACCGGGGGTATTGGCACTCTTCTCGATATTCAGAACTTCTTCGACAATGTCGACAATTTCATCAACCACCAGGCCGACAGAGCGGCCGTGATCGGTAAAGACCAGCACCGGCTGACGTTCATTGTCTTCCAGCGGTGAGAAGCCACCGATTTGTACCAATGGCATCAGGCCACCGCGGTATTGTACCAATTGCTCGCCATCCACGTTTTCGATGCTGGCGGTGTTGATTTCTTCGAGACGGGTCACCAGGCTCAGCGGTACGGCCTTGGGTTCATCCCCGCCGGCTTTGAACAGCAACATGGCGGTTTGATCTTCAATCAGGCTCGTTGCAATTTCCGTATTTTCGGCGGCGCGCTCGGTGTCTTTGCCCAGATTGACCGATTTGGCGATGCCATTGGGATCAACAATCATAATCACCGTCCCATCGCCCAAAATGGTGTTGCCAGAGAAGGCGGAAATGCCGCTGAGCACTTTTGCCAGCGGCTTGACCACGATCTCTTCGGTGTCAAAGACATTATCAACCACAACGCCAAAGCGCTGTTCGCCAACAATCATTACCACCACAAAGGCGTTTTCCGATGATTTCTCGCTCTGCGGGATATTCAGGATATCCGCCAGGTCGATCAGCGGTAACAAGGTGTCACGAAGGCGTAGCACCCGGGTATTGTGAATTTCCTCAACCCGGTGTTCACCGTCTTTGGTGGTGCGTACCAGTTCCAGAACCGAAAGTTGCGGAATGGCAAAGCGGCTGTCGGCGGCTTCGACAATCAGGGCCGATACAATGGCCAGGGTCAGCGGGATTTTGATGGTAAAGGTGGTGCCTTCACCGCCAATGGATTCCAGATCAATCGTGCCGCCAATCTGTTCAATATTGTTGCGCACCACGTCCATGCCGACACCGCGCCCAGACAGTGAGGTCACTTCCTTGGCGGTAGACAGCCCGGCGGCAAAGATCAGACGGTGAATCTCGTTCTCCGTCATGCTTTCGGCCTGGGCCTCGGTAATGATGCCGTTTTCTATGGCCTTGCGTTTGATCTTAGAGGTTGGCAGACCGGCCCCATCATCGGCAATTTCAATGACGATATGGCCGCCCTCATGAAAGGCGCGCAGATGAATTTGCCCGGCTTCGGGCTTGTTGGCCGCCAGACGTATGTCGGTTGGCTCCAGACCATGGTCACACGAATTGCGCACCATGTGCGTCAATGGGTCGCGGATCAGTTCCAGCACCTGACGGTCCAGTTCGGTGCTTTCTCCTTCCATATGCAGTTCAATTTTCTTGCCAACGGCCTTGGCGCTGTCGCGGACAATCCGCGGCAGTTTTTTCCAGGCGCTGCCAATGGGCTGCATCCGGGTTTTCATCACCCCATCCTGCAATTCAGCGGTCACACTGGAAAGCCGTTGCAAAGGCACCTTGATCTCGGTGTCGCCCATATGGCGAACCATCTGCAATAACTGATTGCGGGTCAGCACCAGCTCGGAAACCATGGTCATCAGGTCTTCGAGCACATCAACATTGACCCGAATGGACTGTGATACCAGTGAAACTTCAACCGTGGGGGCGTTCGAGGATTTTTCGGCTTCCTCTTTTTTCTTTTTCTCTTCGGCCAGCTTGGTTTGTTCGGCTTCGGCAGCCAGTTTTTCCAGATCCGGGCCGTCGGCCTCCATAAAGGCGCGTTCCAGATCTGCCAGGGATACTTCACCGGGGCGCAAAGGCCGATCCAGATCTGCATCATAATTTTCTGTATTCTCGCCGGCTTCGTCGCTGGCGGTAACCTCAGGGGCTGTTTCTTCCTGGGGAGCAGGCTCTTCAACGGGTTCTGCCTTGTCCTCAACGGGCGCTTCGGCAGCAACTTCCATCTTGCCTTCCGAGGCTGCCACCAATTGGGCGATCATGTCCGCATCATCGCCATCCGGCTCGCTTTGGGACGATCCCAAATGGGCCAGAATAACCTTCAGCTGGTCAATGGCATTGAGGATCAGGGACACCGTATCAGAATTGGGTACCAGCGCTTTGTCACGATATTTACCCAGCAAGGTCTCGCCGGCGTGGGCCAATGCCTCCAAACGCGGCAGACCCAGAAATCCGCAGGTGCCTTTTATGGTGTGTACCAGCCGGAAAATATTGTTGAGCGTTTCCTCGTCATTGGGGTTCTGTTCGAACTTGACCAGTTCCGCGTCTACAGTTTCCAGGCTTTCCGCCGTTTCAGTAAGAAACTCTTCTAGTAGATCATCCATCGTTTTACTCCCCCATGGGCTACGATTCTGCCCTGGTGCTCCTATCATTAACCGGACTGGTTAAGGGGGTGCTAAGGAGTAACTTAAAAATCAGATAATTATACAGCTTCTGCGCGAGTTCCAATCATTTCACACGCATCTTCCTCGGTGAGGGCGATAAATTCCACACCATCCTCTAGAACGCGCGCTTCGGTACGGCCACCCAGTGAACGGGCAATCAGGCCGGTATAAAACGGCTGGATAGAGCGGCCATCATAACCATTTTCCATGGCTTTGCCTTCCAGGGCCGTGCTGACCGAGGGCAGCAATTTGCTCATGCCGCCGCGCACGCATACGCGCATGCGGGACGCCGAGGCGGCCTCGATATAGACTTCGCCACCGCGAAGGGCGGCTTCGACACCAAGAATGACCATGTTGAGTAATAGGCGGGAGGCGGCTTTTGAAAGATGCGAAGCGGTCACTCGCCAGACAATATCTGAACGCGTAGAGGAAAACGCCCCGGTAACCAGCCGTTCCAGTTCACGGGTTTCCACCATGCCGGGCGCCGAGGTGCCGGCACCAAAGGCAATGCGCGCAAATTCCAGTTTGGCCGAGGCCTGACCGGCCGACAGGTGCAATAATTTCAGTGCTTCATCGCGCATGTCGGCGGCACTTTCGTCTTCCATAACCTCCAGGGCGGTGTTGATGGCACTGACCGGGGCCACCAGATCATGGCATAATCGGGCGCACAAAAGGGCGGCAAGATCTTCGGCGGGCATATCAAAAGGCGCTGGTGTATGGGTCATGTTGGCACTCATGCTGATTCGAAATCATACCCGTTACTGGGCTGGAACCCTAGAGTGCGTCCATAGCCTTACCATCTGGTGAATGAGAAACCGATCACTCTCATAGGAGGTGCATTACCGTGATCTCTGCACTCGGCTGGAGAGGAGGCTTGGATTTGTCAGCTTGATCCGCCACAATAAAAACATGACCGAGGGTCAGACTTCTTTAACCTCGCTCGCATTCACTGCGGCCTGGTATATATGAGCGATCGCGGGGAATGGTATGAATGCGCACGCTATAGTGCAGGCGGGCATCAAGGCGATGATGCAGGCAAATCTGAAAAAAGAGCACAAGGTCCTGGGCCTGGTTGCCTTTGTGGTGCCTGTGTTGCTGATGAGTGCGGCTTTTTATAATGCCTATGCGCGCCCGGTTCCCGCGGCGGTCAATATCGCCAGCACGCCGGTTGAAGTCATTAAAGAAGAACCGCCATTGCCTCCATTGCCCGATATGGCCGCTCTGGAACAAACGGTTTTTGGCGAACTGATCGAAACTCGCCTTAGTCGGGTGCACAATCAGATGATCAAGGTGCGCCCCGGGGCCACTTTGTCTAATTTGCTGGAAAATGCCGGGGTAGACCGAGGCGAGGCGGCGCGGGCCATTACCGCCCTGTCGCGTACCTATAACCCCCGCCAGCTGCGTGCCGGCCAGATGCTGACCCTGTCGCTGGAAAGCCTGGATACCAGTGTGGTCAAAAAAGGCGTGCGTTATCACCTGGCCGGTCTGACCACCAAACCGGATGTTACCCGCACGGTCTTGCTGGAACGCGAACACAATGGGGATTTTTCCGCCCGTGAACTGGTGATGGATCTGAAAAAGGGCCAGACCCGGGCCCGGGGCAGCATTGATTCCTCTTTATATGTGGATGGCCTGGCGGCCGGTGCCAATGACGCGGTTATTGCCGCCTTTGCCCAGCTTTATGCGTATTCAGTTGATTTTCAGCGGGGCATTCGTCCCGGCGATCGCTTTGACATGGTGTTCGAGGATTATCGCGATGACCGTGGAAATTCCATCAAGTCCGGTAATCTGATTTATGCCATGCTGGCCCCGCGCGGCAAGGAAAAGGCCTTTTACCGTTTTGAAACGCCAGATGGTGAAGTAGGCTATTACAATGCCGAGGGGCAAAGCGCCAAACGCTTTTTGATGAGAACCCCCATTAAGGGAGCGCGGATTTCCTCCGGCTTTGGGCGACGCAAGCACCCGGTGCTGGGTTATACCCGCAAACACAAGGGTACCGATTTTGCCGCCGGGCGCGGCACGCCGATCATGGCGGCGGGCAATGGGGTGGTCGAACGGGCTTCGCGCTATGGCTCCTATGGCAATTACGTGCGTATCCGCCATTCCAACGGCTATAAAACCGCCTATGCGCATATGTCCAAATATGGTCGGGGCATTCGCAAGGGGCGCCGGGTCAGCCAGGGGCAGATCATTGGCTATGTGGGGGCAACGGGCCGGGTAACCGGCGCACATTTGCACTATGAAGTACTGAAAAACGGTCGTCAGGTAAATCCGATGACTGTCAAGGTACCCACCGGACGCAAGCTGAAAGCCAGTGAATTGAAACTGTTTGCCAAAGAAAAGCTTCGTATTGATGAGCTGATCAAAAATGCCCGGCCCGCCAAAATCGTCAACAGCCAGCTGGCCTCGGCGGGGCAGCCCTAGTTTTTACTGGCAAACGTGCGCTTGCCCGACAAAAATCCGGCCAGACGCAAGGATGACGGGCGGCCTGCAAAGCCATCATCCGTGACCAGATGAATTTCCAGAACCGCATCTTGCAGGCGTAATTCCTGATGGTCTGAAGAAACCAGCCGGATCTCGTTCAGGGCTGGCAATGTGCGGCCCTTGCGATCGGGATTGCGCTTGATGCGTTTAATGGCGCTGCGGGCGTTTAAGGCTGTATCCAGATAAAGCCAGGCCGTGTTTTCATTGGCGCCGCGTGCCGATATGGTCACATCATGATCCAATATGGTCACCAGATCATCAGCAATATTGGACAGGGCCGGACGCAGATCCTCCAGATGGACATTGCGCGGTCCCAGCGGCGTGGCCGGCCCGGCCCGCCAGGCCGGAATGCCGTGGGAGGCCCGCTCGGGAAACAATACCGGGCCGCCAACGCGGCTCATGCGCACCATGACCGCGCCAAGGTCATTCTTCAGCATCACGTCGCCCCGTGGCCCGGGCACCTGGCGCAACACAAAGATTTCCCGGGACCGCACATAACGAAACAGCAATTGTCCCTGGCGGCGCTGATCCAGAATGAAGGCTTCGTTTTTCTTGCCGACATCAAAGCGGGTGACCGGCTGTGAGTTAGCTGGCACCTGATAGGCTTCGCGCAGGACCTTGGTTGCGGGTTCTCCTGCCCAGACGGGCGCGGCGCCAACAAGGGCGCAACCTGCAACTGTAATAATAACGCCTGCGCGTTTCATCATATTCAATTGGCCTTCCCTCATGACCGATCATCATGCACCCAACTGCGGCGCTTTTACGGCCAAATTGGACCTAATACATATGTTGACCGCCATTAATAGAGAGGGTCGAGCCGGTAATAAAGCCTGCATTGTCGGATACCAGAAAATGCACTCCGCGGGCAATCTCGCTGGCCTTGCCCAGGCGGCCGACGGGGATGCCGGCAATGATTTTTTCCAGTATATTTTCCGGCACGGCGGCCACCATATCGGTATCAATATAGCCCGGCGCAATGGCATTGACGGTGATGCCATGGGCGGCGCCTTCCTGGGCCAGGGCCTTGGTGAAGCCGTGAATGCCGGATTTGGCGGCGGCGTAATTGACCTGGCCGTATTGCCCGGCCTGTCCATTGATAGAGCCGATATTGACGATGCGGCCAAATTTACGATCCAGCATGCCCTTCCACACGGCATTGGCCATATTGTAACAGCCACCCAGATTTACATCGATAACCTTTTTCCAGGCCTCGGGCGACATGCGCTTCATGGTGCCGTCCCGGGTAATGCCGGCATTGTTGACCACAATGTCCACCGGGCCGTGTTCGGCCTCTATGGTGGCAATGCCGTTGGCGCAGGCCTCATAATCGGCAACATCCCATTGATAACAAAAAATGGATCCTTCGCGGGCGCATTCATCTGCCGCGGCGCGATTGCCCGCATAAATGGCGGCCACCCGATAGCCGGCATCGGCCAGGCGCTCGCTAATGGCGCGGCCAATGCCTCTGGTGCCGCCGGTAACCACTGCCAATCTGCTCATCACAATCTCCTGTTAGGCGAACTGTATTTTTACAAAACCCCACGCAAAAGAAAACACCCTATTTGGCTTGCCGCGGCGTGCTGCACTTGCGAAACTGTCCGCTCATTTTTTGACGGCGGGGCCGCATCATGGCGAAATCAAAAACCAATGCGAATGATCCGGTGGTGATCAAGAAATACGCCAATCGGCGGCTGTATGACACTACGCGCAGCGCCTATATCACGCTGGATGATCTAAAGGCGCTGGTGCACGAGGGCACGGATTTTGTGGTGCAGGATGCCAAGACCGGCGAAGATCTGACCCACAGCGTGCTGACTCAGATCATTTTTGAACAGGAGGCTCAAGGACAGCATTTGTTGCCGGTGGATTTTTTGCGCCAACTGATCCGGTTCTATGGGGACAGCATGCAAAATGTCGTGCCCGGCTTTTTAGACATGAGCATGAACTCCCTGGCGCAAAGCAAGGAACGCTTTGCCAAGCAAATGGGCAGTACGGCGACGAACCCGCTATTTGGTCTGTTTGAAGAACAGGTGCGCCAGAATATGGCCCTGTTTGAAAGTACGCTGAAATCAATGTCGTCCTTTGGGGCCTTTGGCACCGGCCAGCCGCCACCAAAGTCAGAACCGGCGGCGCCGGCCGAGCGCAATGACGATCTGGACGAATTACGCGCGCAAATGGCCGCCATGCAGGAAAAGCTCGACAAGCTGAGCTGATCCAAACTGGCACAGTCTTGAGGTTATTTACGCATCAATGGCGCCTTATTTATGGTTAATGGGGTATTAATCGCCTAGGATTGCCAAAGCGGGTCAGATTTTCCGGCGCGCCTTTTGCAATTGGTAGGGCATGAGCCGTATATCCTCCATATCGACCGCCAGTCGTTCCAAAGACCGTACCACCCCTGTGCGCCCGGCGCCCAAGGCCCAAAGTACGGTACTGGTACCCCTGCCACGCTCCAAACGTCGGGCAGCGCACAGGGTGCAGACAACCCAAATGGCGGCTTATTCGGCGCAGGTGCTGGCCGGTACGCCTCGCCGGGGCCTAAAGGGCGATCCGGCCGAACAGGCACGCATCTTTGCCATGTATGCCCGGGTACAGCATGGCGTCCCCTCCCTGGGAAGGCGCCTTAAAACCGTGGCCTAATCCTCATACACTTCATCATCTTCGATCAGTATTTCTGCCTGCCGGCTGGTCATCATATAGCCGGCAAGAACATTCATCAGGGTCATCATGGTGATGGCAAAAAACAATGTTGAGGCAAAGGCCGGAATCAGCAAAAATTCAATCAGGCAGAGGACGAACAGGCCTAGCGATAAAATATGCGACAGTGCATCCTCGCGGGTGTTTCTGGCCGCTTTGAGCAATTCCAGAAAAACCATCAACAGGGCGATCAGCAAGATAACATCGCCCGAAGAAACCACCCACACCGTGCCCGAGGCCATGGGGACGGTGGTCAGTGTGCGTGCCAGACCCGCCACCACGTCTTCGGCGGCGCGGGAAAACACGCCGCCGCCCAGCGCCACCACATTGTACAAGATGACCGGGACCGACAATAACGGAAATAGTCTCAGCATGCTTCCCCCATATCTGTGCCCAGCTTAACGGGCAAAGGCATTCTTGTCAGGGGGGCGGGGCCGATCTTTATGGAGACAGGGTGCCAACGGCATAGGGGCCCAGATGGCCAGTTTTGATCAGGACTTCGCAATCCGACAATACCTGCAAAGTCTGACTTTGACCGGCGGCCAGGCGCATCCAACTGCCCACGCCATGATGGCCGTATTCATCCTTGAACGCCCCTTTGATTACATAAATCTCCAGCCCGTGTTCAAAGCGCACCGGCATGCATTGCAGGCCGGCCTCCCATTGCACCAGCGAAACCTGTTCGGCTTCGCTGCGATATAATGGCAACATGCGGGTGCCGGGCCGGTTATACTGCCAGGGGGCCTTGGGGTCCTGTGTGTCGACCCGTACCGTGCGGCGGTCTCTGTCGGGAAATTGCCCCAGTTTTACAAAAATCGTACAGCCGTTCTTGCTGTAGGGAGCATGGGCCGAATGAGGCGGGTTGCGCCCATAGGTGCCACGGCCATAATCCCCTGCATCATCTGAAAAGACGCCATCAAGAACAAAAAACTCTTCGCCGCCATCATGGATGTGGGCGGCAATACGGGCCCCCGGTGCATAATGTATCAAAGAGGTGGCGCGACAGGTCGTCTTTCCGCCAAAGCGTTCCAGGGCTTTGCGGTGCACGCCGGGGGTGGGTGATAAGGCCCAGGTCATGGCCGATGTATTGACAAACGCATTGATGCCAAGATCAGCATGTAAATGCACTGGTGCCTGATCAGCGGGGCCATAATCGCGACAAAGGGACATAAAGGTTACTCCGATAAAATACGGTGATTAGCCAAGAAATTGCAGGGCAATGGCGATCTCAACGCCGATGGCGCCCAGATACAAAACGGTGCGAATAACCGGCAGGCCCAATGTATAGACCGCAAAATGCAGTGCCCGCAGGACGAAATAATACATGGCCAATTGACCCGTGGCCGCGGGGTCTATGCCCACCAGATGCGCCACCAATACCAGTATGCCAAAGGCGGCCAGATTGTCGGTGGCATTGGTATGGGCCTTTTGTGCCCGTTTGGCCCATTCGGGTTTAACCTGCATGACGTGATTGCGGTCCATCAGGGCGGGGATCAGACCTTCCTGTAAAATCAGCCAGCTAATGTGTGGCACCCACAACAACATGGTCATGATTGCGGTGGCCGACAGCCAGAAAAGATCGGGGCTAAGGGGTTCCATGGTTACATCCTTCTCACTGGTTTGTGAAACGAGGGTGCTTGCATATCTATCTACTAGAAGGTAGTCAAGATAAAAATTGAAATCAAATTTGTGGATGACGTCCTTGGCAGGGGTGCGGGTTGGACCGTTATGGATATCCCTTTTGCCGGCTGGTCATTACCGGTGGTATGACGATATGATGGTATTGCCTGTGACGCACAGGCCATGGGAAAGACGAGTTATGAACGTAATGAAGCCATTGGGGAAAACCGCCGCGGCGCTGGCCGACACCTTTACCGAACTGGTGATGGAGCGCGGCTATAATGCGGTCAGCTATGCGGACCTGGCCAAGCGTCTGGGGATCCGCACTGCCAGCATTCATTATCATTTTCCTACCAAAAGCGATCTGGGGATGACGGTTTTGCGCCGCTATCAGGATGGGGCATTCAGTACGCTGGGGCCTTTGGTGCCGGGGGACGCCCAAAGCTATCGTAATGCCTTCGAAAATATGCTGATCCCGGTGCGGTCTTTGGCAAAAATGCAATCTTCCAGCTGTCTTGTTGGCGTATTGGGGGCCGAATTTGCCAGTCTCCCCGATGACTTGAAAGCAGGGGTCAGCCAGTTTTTTGAGACGCAACAACAATTCCTGACCCGCCTGCTGGACGAGGGGCGCGATGCGGGTGCCTTTGCTTTTGATGGCGATGCCGAGGCGATGGCCAAAGTCATCGCCTCGACCCTGCAAGGGGCCATACTGATCAAAAAAGCCCGCGGTGATGCGCACTATATGGACAGTATTTTGGACAGCTTGAACGCTATCCTCATGCCGGATTGATTTTTCCTTCATGGTTTCTGGACGAAGGGCTTGTGGCTCCATCCTTCGCCCTTCGAGACAATTTCTTTCGAAAATCCCTTAAGATGAGGGTTTTGGTTTTCCCTTTTTATCTTTCATCCTTCGACAGGCTCAGGATGAGGGGGAGAATAAAATGCTGACCTCATACTGAGGTGTCCTGAGGGTGTGTGCCGCACCCACGAAGGGCCTCGACGTATGGATAGCATGATACCTTAGGTCATACCGGTGTGGGACTAGATATTTCTATCCCCATCTCCAAAACCAAACGTGTCATCCCGGACTTGATCCGGGATCCATTGTGCCGGTCCGTTTGCGTATGGATT
>WFTT01000043.1 GCA_015485335.1 Robiginitomaculum sp. | reverse complement strand
TTACAGGGGTATAGGATGCGCCAGATAATTCTCATGATTGCAGGCCTGTTCGTGCTGTTGGGTTGTTCGCCCCAGGCGGAGGCACCACAGGACAACAGAACAGCGGCCAAGGATACTCCGGTGGTGGGTGAGGGGCGGATGATTACCGTCTCTACCCCTAAAGGGGATTTTCAGGTCTGGACCAAAAAAATCGGGGACAATCCTAAAATCAAAGTCTTGTTGCTGCATGGCGGACCGGGCATGACCCATGAAATTTATGAAGTGTTTGAAAAGCATTTTCCCACCGCAGGGATAGAGTTTTATTATTATGACCAACTGGGGTCATATTTCTCTGACCAGCCGGACGAGCCGGAACTCTGGCAAACCGCCCGCTTTGTCGAAGAAGTGGAACAGGTACGTAAGGCGCTGGGGCTGGGTCCGGATAATTTTTATCTGTTTGGTCAGTCCTGGGGTGGTATTTTGGCCATGGAATATGCCTTGAAATATCAGGATAATCTGAAAGGCCTGATCATTTCCAATATGATGTCCAGCATTCCGGAATATAATGATTATGCGGCCAATGTTCTGATGCGCGATATGGATCCGGCGGTTCTGGATGAGCTGAAAGCCCTTGAAGCCAAAAAGGATTATACCAATCCGCGCTATATCGAACTGTTGATCGAGAACCATTATATTTATCATATTCTGCGTATGCCATCGGCGGACTGGCCCGACGAAATCAACCGGGCCTTTAACCATCTCAATCCCAAGGTCTATATACCCATGCAAGGCCCCAGCGAGCTGGGAGCCAGTGGTATTTTAGAGAATTGGGATCGCCGTGATGACCTGAAACAGATCCATGTGCCGACCCTGGTCATTGGGGCAACGTATGACACCATGGATCCCAAACATATGGAATGGATGGCCGGTCAGGTACAAAACGGGCGCTTTTATCTATGTCCCAATGGTTCCCACTTGTCACAATATGATGACGAGGAAAACTTTTTCAAGGGACTGATCACCTTCATCAAGGATGTGGATCAGGGGCGCTTTAATCCCCAAAGAGATGGATGAAACCAAGGGGGACAGCCTGGCCCTGGCCCCCTATTGTTGACGTCTGTTAACTTGGCAATATTGGCGTAAGGACATAGTCTTTGGGGTGGAGTATGCGATGATCCCCAGCAAAACCCCCGTCCTTTTTCTGTTGGCGCTGGTCTTGGCAAGTGCAGGGCCTGTCCGTGCAGAGCGCGTGGTAAAGGGTGCATTGGTCACCGAAAACATACCCGAACCTTCGGCAAAGCTTCTGGAAAATATCAAGCGCTATCACAATACCCGGCAATATTTTTTCCAGGGGTGGATGTTCTCCGGCATTTTGGCCACCTCCCGGGTCGGGCGAACACGCCAGGCCTATCTGTTCAAGGATCCCAAAAAAACCAAACGGCGCAAGGGTCATGCCCGGCAGGGCTTTGTATATCGCTCGCAGGCAGGCGAAGGCATGCATGCCGAACCCATACGTGATGATCCGCCGACGCCCGTACAATTAACGCATTTTCGCGAACCGGCCCGGGAAATCACCCCTTCTCCCGATGGGCGGCATTTTATTGCCAGCCGCGATGCCGGGGGTAATGAGCAATATCAGGGCCATTTGTTTAGCGTAGGCCAAACGGCCTCGATCGCCTTTACCGATCAGCAATACCGAAATACCGGCTTTATCTTTTCCGCCGATGGGCAATGGATTGCCTGGCAACGATCCAGCGGGGACAGTCCCAATTGGGATATCCTGATGGCGCCGCTGGATAATCCCGCGCGCGGTCGCCGTGTGGTGTTTCAGGGCGAAGGGGTCTGGCTGGTGCAGGACATTTCGCCGGATAATCGCTATTTATTGCTGTTGAAATATATATCGGTCAGCGAAGGCCGCCTTTATGTGCTGGATACCCGGACTGGCGCCATCAGGGATATTAATGCCACATCCTATCCGGTGGCCTATGGCATGGGCCGCTTTACCCATGATGGCCAGGCCGTCATTGTGCTCAGTGATGAAGGCCGCGATTTTATCAGCCTGTTGCGCATCCATGTGCAGGATGGCACCAAGACAGCCCTCAACCCTGAGTTCAGGGGCGATATTACGGATTTTGCGCTCTCCAGGGATGGCAAATATCTGGCCTATGCAGTCAATATTGATGGCCAGTCCAGACTGGTTGTGGCCCGCACCCAAAATGGCCGGGTGCTGGCTTCGCCAAAAATGCCGGTTGGGGTCATCTCCGGACTGGCTTTTGATCCTTCGGGGCGGCGTTTGGGCTTTACCTTTGACGGGGCCCTTCATCCGGCAGGGGCGTGGGTCTATAACCGCCGATCAAGGCGGTTGTCGCCATGGACATCGGCGCCTCGCGAGGCCGGACAGCCACAGAGCTTTCGCCCGGCCAGATTGATCCACTATCGTTCCTTTGTTGAACAAGATGGTCGCCAGCGCCTGATCCCGGCCTATATATACCGGCCCAAGACCAGATCGGATCGCCCGACGCCGGTAATTATCTCCATTCATGGTGGCCCCGAGGCGCAATACCGGCCAAAGTTTTCCCCGCGCTTTCAGTATTGGGTACAAGAGCTGGGGGCGACGGTTATTGCGCCCAATGTGCGCGGTTCTACCGGTTATGGTGGTGATTATGTGGCGCTGGATGATGGGCTCTTACGCCAAGATGCGGTTCGCGATATTGGCGCGCTGATCGACTGGATCCGCCGCCACCGGGAGTTTGATGCTTCGCGTGTTGTGGTTCATGGTGGCTCCTATGGCGGTTATATGGTGCTGGCGGCCATGACCCTTTACCCGGACAAACTGGCCGGGGGGGTGGATATTGTCGGCATATCCAATTTTGTTACCTTTCTGGAAAATACCAAGGGTTACCGCCAGGATTTGCGGCGTATGGAATATGGAGACGAGCGGGATCCGCAAATGCGTGCCTTTCTGAACGCTATTTCGCCGCTAAATCATGCCGACAAGATCCGCGCGCCCTTATTGATCGTACAGGGGCGAAATGACCCCCGGGTTCCGGCTAGCGAAAGCGAACAAATGCTCCAATCAGCCAAGGAAAATAAGGTTCCGGTCTGGTTTATGATGGCCGAAGACGAGGGGCATGGTTTTTTGAAAAGTGAAAATGTATTGGCGCTGCGGGCTGCCGAAGATGCTTTTTTGCGGATGGTGTTTTCCACGCCTTCATCCGCGTATGCGCGCCGATAATCATTCAGATTGTAATGACTGGCTCAGCCGTTTCTTAAGATTTATTTGCCATTATACCCGCCGGGGACAAAAGGGAATGGTGACGAATATGATCGAACTGGTCAGGCCGGATACGCTTAGCACAGAAGATCTGGCGTTATGGCAGAGCTGGCGACAGGCCGATCCTGATCTGGTCAGCCCGTATTATTCGGCTGGCTGGGCAAAGGCCGTATCCCGTGCCCGCGACGATATTCGTGTTGCCGTCTTTCATGATCAGGCTGGCCGTAAACGCGCCTATCTGCCATTACAGCGCCCTTCACGACTGGTTCTGCAGCCGGCCGGGGGGCCCTTATGTGATTATCAGGGAGCCATTGGGGCTTCCGGTCAGGTTTTACCCATGGATGACCTGCTGAAAAGCACTGGGGCGGGTCGCTATGATTTTGGTAATTTACTGGCCAAGCAATCCTCCTTTGCGCGCCATGCCCGCGAAATTCATGTCTCGCGGGTGATCAATCTGTCCGAAGGCTATGAGGCCTATATCAATCACCGGCGCGAGGCCGGGTCCAGCGAGACCAAACGGGCGCGCAAGCGCAAACGCAAATTGTCTCGCGATATTGGCCCGGTAAGTCTGGAGGCCAATTGCCAGGACAGTGCCGCCCTGGATCAGTTGATTACCTGGAAATGTGATCAATACAGACGTACCGGCCAGACAGATATTTTTACACGCGACTGGGCTTTGTCGCTGGTTCGGGATCTTTTTCAGCATCAGGACGAGGACTTAACCGCCGAACTGTTTGTGCTGTATGCCGGTGATCACCTGGCGGCGTTGAATTTATGTTTGCGTTCCGGCCCGGTCCTGCACAGCTGGTTTATTGCTCACGATCCGGCCCTGTCACACTTTTCGCCGGGGTTGATCCTGTTCGAGGAAATGATCGAATATGCCTGCGCCCATAACTTTGCCGAAATTGATCTGGGCGCCGGCGATTATCGCTTCAAGCTTAATCTGGCAAATGCGGCGCGGCCCCTGTGTGGCGGTTTTGTTGGCTCAAACACATTGTCGGCGCGGGTGCGGGCGCTGGAATACGATCTGCGCGGCATTATCGAGGCTCTGCCGCTTGGACCGGTATCCACTTGGCCCGGCAAGGCCATGCGTCGTCATGATCTGCATCTGGGCTTGCGGGTCGGCTCGTCCTAAAACAGTCGCCATAACCGCCCGGTGGGGCAATCCAGGCCCGGTTCCCGGCGGCATCGGGCCAGAGTGAACACCACGGTTTGGGCCTTGCCGACCAGATTTTCCAAAGGCACCTGACCCGGTCCGTTGGGCGAACGGCTGTCATTAGAGTTGTCGCGGTTGTCCCCCATCATGAAAACATGGCCATCCTTGACGGTAAACGGCCCGGAATCATCCGGAGACCAGCCTTGCAGAACCATTTGATCAGAAAATTCGTAAATGGTGTGGGCACGTTGCTTGCCCGGGAAATTTTCGGAATAGACCTGGGCGGTTCTGATCTGGCCGTAATGATCGCGAAAGCGGGAAATTCGTAAAAATGTACGTGGCACCCGGTCTCCATTGATGTACAGCCGCCCGCCGCGGGTTTCAATTATATCGCCCGGCAGGCCAACCACGCGCTTGATCATCACCATATTGTTTTTGGGGTTCACAAAAACGGCAACATCGCCTCTTTTGGGAATGCGTCCAAAAATCCGACCCTTGCCTTCGGGCAATAGCCGCGCCGCGCCCCAGGGCAGGGATTGTCGGGACCAGCCATAGGCCCATTTGGAGGCGATAAAGCGATCGCCGACCTCCAGCGTAGGGCGCATAGAGCCAGACGGAATGTAAAACAGGGCGTAAAACAGCGTGGAAAACAAATAAAAACCAACCAGAAACAGAGCAATAAAACGCGCCCAGTCAATGAGTTCAGCTTTGATTTTATCCAACAATACAGGGTTCATGTGGATGCCAGGGTTACGGCGGTGCCATAGGCAAGCATTTCAGCCGTTCCCTCCATAATGGTGTTCGAAGTAAAACGTACATTGATTACCGCGTCGGCGCCCAGGGATTGGGCATGTGCCAGCATACGTTCCAGCGCCTGTTCGCGCGATTCGGCCAACAAATTAGTATATTCATTCACCTCGCCGCCTACCAGATTGCGCAGCCCGGCAATGAAATCCCGGCCGATAAAGCGCGCTCGCACCACACTGCCCCGGGCAATACCCAGCGAAGCCTCAATGCTTCGGCCCGGAATAAAATCAGTTGTAACGCTCAGCATGCTTTTCTCTTTGGTGTTTCCACTTTGGTTTTGAACATGCTAACCCTTGCGACGTTGGGCGGCCAGAATATTTTTAATAAACGCGAGACATACATATGATTGATATGGAACCTGTGCCAAACCCCGCAGAAGAACTGAAACAAAAAACCAAGCTGGTCTACATCTTATACCTGATAAATACCGTCGTGCCCTTTTTGGGCATTATAGGTGTCATTATCGCCTATAGCGCGGTCAAGGACGCCCCACCTGGACCGCGCAGTCATTTTATTTTCCAGATACGCACCTTTTGGCTGAACCTGCTCTATGGCCTGATGGTGGTGTTGCTGTGCTTTGTGCTTGTCGGGTTTTTGCTGATCCCGGTTCTGTATGTCTGGTATCTGGCCCGGGTGATTGTGGGCCTGCTGCGCGCGGTGGAAAACCGCCCCATAGACAATCCGCGCTCGTGGGTGGCCTGGTAAAGATCAAGGTAAACGGTACTGGCTCTCCAGTCCCGGGACGCCATCGCATTGAACGGCGCCAGTTTTTACCATGTGGATCATATGGGCCAGCACGGAATGGCAGGCGGCGGGGTAAAGACCTGGGTCCACATCTGCATACATGATGGGCACCATGGCCTTGATCCGGCTTTGCCCCTGGGCCAGTTGTTTCAGGATTTGCGCATTGCGGGCGTGGCGATGGGCGATATAAGCCTCAATAAAGGGCGCAGGGGCGGTGATGGCCGCCCCGTGCCCTGGCCATAAGGTGCTGAACCGGCGCTCCAGTACCTTGTGCAGCGAGGCCAGATAATCTTTCATGTCCCCGTCGGGCGGACTGATCACCGAGGTGGCCCAGGCCATGACATGATCCCCACAGATCAGGCCGTTATCTTCCAGAACCGCATAACACATATGATTGGAGGTATGGCCGGGGGTGTGAATGGCCTCCAGGCTCCATCCGTCGCCTTGAAAAATCTCCCCATCGTGTACCTTGATGGCGGGGGTAAAGGCATCATCATCGCCGGCCTCCATTTGTACCCCGCCCGGCGCCAGGTGCGTTTTGGGGCAGCCATACCCATAGGTCTGACAGCCAAAATGCGCCGCCAGGCGATTAGCCATGGGCGAATGATCAAGATGATGATGGGTTACAAAAATGCGGCGTATTGTTTCTGTGCCCAGTGTCTTGATCAGCGTGTCAAAATGCGCATCTGTATCCGGACCGGGGTCAATCAGATCTACCGCATTCTGGCCGATGACATAGACATTGGTGCCCCAGCCGGAAAACGGGCTGGGGTTATGGGCCGTCAGGCGGCGTACATTGGCAGAGATCCGGACCAGATTGCCATAATCGGGATCAAATTCGCGAATATAGGGGATTGGGCTGGCCATGGGGCTCCATCTGCAGGTTCAGGAGTGCATATACTCCCGAAAGGCCCGTGATAATAGTCGCACAGAGCGCACCTGATCAATCAGGGCCAGCGCCGTGGGCGGACCCATATCGGTTTTATTGACATCGACCACATATAAACGCCCGCTTTGCCGGTCGCGCAACACATCAATGCCGCCCCAGTCCAGATCCATGGCCTTGCAGAACTGTGCCAGGTTTTCGCGCTCTTGCGCAGAGAAAATCTGTTCCGGTCGCCTCAGCAAAACCCGGTCATTGGTATTGGCAAAGCGATAATTCATTGATCGCTGTTTGATATAAACCAGCGCTATTTTACCACCGATGGTGGGGCTGCGATAATCCTCGACAAAACGGCCATTGTCTGAATTATCGATCACATGCTCGTACACCATGCCGTCTTTGCGCTCTGCTGGACAGGTTATGATACGCCCGTCATGGGCACCGTTGCGTTCTGATTTTTCTACGGCCGGTCCATGCCAGCTGGTGGGATCCAGGCTGAGGGGATAGCCAAACACCTCTTCAAATACCCGCCCCACCTTTGATTTGGATACATCCAGACAGGCACAATTAATCTGGCGCAGGCTTTGTGGTGTGGAAGAAAACGCCTGCAGGGGGCTGGCATCACGCGTGGTAGTGTCTTCAAAATAAAAGATCGCATCGGCGGTGTTCAGATCACTGACAATCTTGCCTCCGGCCACATGCAAAACCGACCAGATCAAATGCCATGGTTGGGGCTGGTGCGGGGTAAAGGCAATGCGCACAGGGCGTATCGGTCCAAACCGAGCGCCCAGACGCAGCCCCTGTGTGGCGGTGTAATTGGCAAAGCCGCGCATTACCGCAATCAGGTTGTCCAGGGAAAACGGGATCAGTGCCCCGGTTTTAACGGCCCGCAAGCCGCCTCGTTCCAGCGCCAGATCCTGCCACCAGGCCGATGTGGATTTTGTAGGGCTCAATGTGCCACCCCTTTGCCAGCCACGGCGAAGTGCTGTGCCATTGGCCACGGCGCAGTCCTTGCGGATTGCCCCCCAGGCACAGGGGAGTGCGTTCCAAAATGACACAGACTGATCCGGTGAAACGACAAGTCAAATGGCCATGCAGACTGATAATCGGCCTGGGGGTCAGTCTGATGATGGTTTCGTCCGCTTTGGCCGGAACGACGCCGCCAGTGGTTCATAAAGTGAGCGCAATGGTTCATAAAAACAATCCGGTTATGATGGTCTCGCTGCCCGGTCGGGGAGTGTTGCTGAGCGCCCCAGGCGAAATCGCGACGGTGGTTATTGAGAATGAGGCGGGACAGAATTGTGGTCGCTATTTGGTAAAAACCGACGATGCCGGCCTTGTTGAGGTGCCAGTGGCCCGCACGGCGCGCTGTTCGTCTCCGCGTATTGTCATTCATCGCTAATAATAATCAGGGTTTTTCCCCGGCGGCCAGGGTTTGCAGGGTCTGGCGCTGTCTGCCCAGATCATAGCCCGCCTCGCGGGCGGCCTGGATGGCCTCATCGGGATGCATATTGCCCAGGGCACTTTGGGCCATGGCCCAGACGGTAATTGCCCGTGTGCCTGAGCGGCAAAAAGAAAGAGTTTTGCCCTCGTGCTTGTTCAGCACCATTTTGGTCTGGTTAAAGGCCTCTTCGGTAACATGCCCGGAACGAAATGGTGTATACAGATAATCAATGCCGGCCTCTTTGGCTGCGTGTTCCAGTTCGACGCTGGTCGGTTGATCCGGGCCGCCTTCGCCGTCCGGGCGGTTGTTGATGATCAGGGTATACCCTTGGGCGGCCGCTCTTTTAATGTCTTCCACGCTCAATTGGCCGGCCACAGAAAACGCAGGGGTTACTTGGCGAAACCGGGTACCCTCTGTGTTCGTGGTTTGGCTGTGGGCAATGCTTGCCATGCCAAAGGAAAATAACAGGGCAACAAAATATGGCAAAGTAAGAACCGTGCTCGGAAAACGCATTTTTTATTCCAGTATGAGTTTGTAAATATCGTCGTGAGTGGCAAGTATAACACCGAAAGTACGTGGCGCGTACCCATCCGTAATGAACTTAGTCAGCTTTAGGGGATCATAGACCCGTTGCGCAATACACGGATGATCACATCTGGTTGAGAGCAGTTCCCTAAAGGAAGCGGAGTAACAAACTGAAATTACATGGCCAAAGCGCATGGTCGTGCGTTGACACCATTGCCCCCACATGAAAGGTTCGCGCCTCGGGTAAATCTGTTTTTCACGGTGTTTTATGCTTGGATTTATGGTCCGCCGTTTGCTGGTCGCAATCCCCACGGTTTTCCTGATTATTACGCTTGCTTTCTTTTTGATGCGGTCTGCGCCGGGCAGTCCGTTTGATCTGGAACGCCCGATCCCCGAAGCGATCAAGGTGCGTCTGGCGGAAAAGTTTCATCTGGACAAACCCATTGCCGTTCAGTTTGGATATTATCTGAAAGATCTGTCCCGGGGCGATCTTGGCCCATCCATGAAATACAAGGACAAAACCGTCAGCAATATTATAGCCGAAGGGTTTCCGGTCAGTGCCACTTTGGGCCTGTCGGCTATGGGGCTGGCAGTTCTGATCGGCTCTCTGTTGGGCGGTTTTGCCGCCTTAAAGCAAAATCAGGCCGGAGATTATGCGGTGATGGGCGTTGCCATGACGGGGATCAGTATTCCGCCCTTTGTAACCGGGCCGGTGCTGGCCCTGGTCTTTGGTTTGTATCTAGGCTGGTTGCCTACCGCCGGGCTGGACCGTGGGCAATTAACGTTCACACACTTATTATTGCCGGTGATCACGCTCGCTTTGCCACAGATTGCGATCATATCGCGTCTGATGCGGGCCAGCATGATTGAAACCCTGCGTTCCAACTATATCCGTACCGCCTATGCCAAGGGCCTGCCTGGGTATGCGGTGATTGTTCGCCATGCTTTGCGGGCTGCGGTTCTGCCATTGATCAGTTATCTGGGGCCGGCCACGGCAGCCCTGCTGACCGGCTCGATTGTGGTGGAGCAGATTTTTGCCCTGCCGGGCATTGGTCGCCAGTTTGTAATGGGCGCCTTACAGCGTGATTACACCGTGGTTATGGGGGTGGTGATTCTATATGCCAGCCTGATTATCATTCTTAATCTGGTCGCCGATCTTCTTTATGGCGCTCTGGATCCCAAAGTACGGTATGATTGATCATGGGTAGTGCCTCGCATAATGCGCGCACCGAAGCGCTGATGGAAAAAACCATAGAACAGGCCAATGTCAAAGGGCGCTCGCTCTGGGATGATGCCCGGGCGCGGCTGATGCGCAATCGTGCCGCCGTTGCCAGTTTTGTCCTGTTGTCGGTGATTACTTTGTTGGCCATTGTGGGGCCGTGGGTATGGCCGCACGAATATGACCATGTCTATAAAAGCAAGGTTGGTATTGGCCCGACCCTGGAACAGTTGTTTATTTTTGGCACCGATTCACAAGGCCGGGATCTTTTTGTGCGGCTGCTCTTTGGCTTGCGGGTGTCATTGGCTGTTGGGGTGATCGCCACCTTTGTCTCCTTGGTCATTGGCGTGATCTGGGGCGCCACGGCGGGTTATATTGGCGGCAAGGTGGATGAATTCATGATGCGTATTGTCGATACGCTCTATGCCATGCCGTTTATCTTTTTTGTGATCATTCTGATGGTGGTGTTCAAGGATTTTACCACCGGCCGGCCGGCTTTGAACATATTGCTGATTTTTGTCGCCATAGGGGCGGTGGAATGGCTGACCATGGCCCGCATTGTGCGCGGCCAGACCATTGCGCTAAAGCGCAAGGAATTTATCGAGGCCGCCGAGGCCGCCGGCGTGCGTCCCTTTACCATTATCCGCCGTCATATTGTGCCCAATGTGTTGGGGCCAGTGGTGGTTTATGTCACCCTGACCATTCCCTCGGTCATTCTGGCCGAAAGCTTTCTCAGCTTTTTGGGGCTGGGGGTACAGGAACCGCTGACCTCTCTGGGCAAGCTGATTTCCAATGGTGCCCAGGACATGGAAACCATGCCCTGGACCCTGTTATTCCCGGCGATTGCCATGATGGTAACCTTGTTTTGCTTTAACTTTATTGGTGATGGCCTGCGTGATGCCATCGACCCCAAAGACCGTTAAAGTCGTCTATTTGATGCGTCGTACACGAACGGTGCGTTTGGAGCCTGCCACCGTCAGCAAATAGCTGCCCAGGGCTGCCTTTTTTATACGAACGCTATAAGGCGGTGAGCCACGAAAACGTGGTGCATCAGAACCAACCTGTTCCCATACTTGGCCATTGTTCAGGTATATTTTCTTGTGACCATTTGGTAGAGTAGATACGCGACTAACCATGTAGGCAACGCGTAAAACTTCACCGGATTTGCCCTTCTTCAGAATTTTGCTGTCTTTATCAGTTTGGGCGCTGCTCAGTGTATTTTTGCCGGGCGAAGTGTGGGGTCGGCCTAGCCTCAGCTTTGGCAGGCTGGGCAGGTTAAACCCAAAGGCATCACGTTCCAGATTATTAATTTGCGTTTCGGTGACAATGCTGACCTTTCCGCCTTGCGCGCCCTTTTGAATGCTGTCCATGGCGGCATCATAACAGGCGGCCTTTTTGGCGATGTCAGTTAATGGGCGACATTTTAGCAATTGTGCAAAAGAGCCAGCTTGCGGCTCTTCCTGGGCCAAGGCCGGTGTTACAAAGGCAATGGAACCCAGCAATATGGCTAGGCCGAATACATTATGCGTTACATTTTTCACCGTTTTCTCCTACAAAAATATGGTTTCCATCGCACTCACTAAAAGATGTGGTATGCCGTATAGACAACCGGGTATTTTGGATGGCAATTATGTTAAGCACTATTTTAATGGTCATGGTGTTTATGTCGATTGCTTTATATTGATTTCCAACAGGTAATTTGTCGCCAGACGTGTTCGGGTAGGAGAAAACCATGACATATTTTTCTAAACTAGCCATCGGCATCCTAGCTGCCAGTGCTCTGGCGCTCAGCGGATGCGGGGGCGGTGGTAATAAAACCGAGGATGAGGGCCTTACCCTGCATCGTGGTAATTCTGCCGAGCCTTTGTCTCTGGACCCTCACCAAGCCAGCGGCACCTGGGAAAACAATATTATCGGCGATATGTTTATTGGCCTGTTCACCGAAAATGCGGCAGGCGAGCCCATTCCCGGCATGGCGGAAAACTGGACCACTTCCGAAGATGGTCTGACTTGGACCTTTACCTTGCGCGATGCCAAATGGTCCGATGGGGTGCCGGTGACGGCCAATGATTTCGTGTATTCCTTCCGGCGCATTCTTAACCCGGAAACCCTGGCGCAATATGCATCTTTGCTGTTTGCAATAAAAAATGCCGAGGCTGTCAACAGTGGAAAATTACCCGGGGATAAGCTGGGGGTGCGGGCCATTGATGACCATACCCTAGAGGTTAAATTAGAGTACCCGGCCCCTTATCTTCCTGGCCTGTTAACGCATTATACTTCCATGCCGGTGCCGGCCCATGTGGTCAAAGAAAAGGGCAATGACTGGATCAAACCGGAAAATATTCAGGTCAATGGCCCATTCAAACTGGTTGAGTGGCGCACAAATGATTATATCCACTCGGCAAAAAATCCGCTCTTTTACGATGCTGCCAATGTTTGCCTGAACGATGTGTTCTATTATCCCACCGTTGATAATAACAGCGCCGAACGACAAGTACGTGAAGGTCGCCTTGACCTAAATACGGACTTTCCTGGTCAGAAACTGGAGTTTCTGAACAAGCAATTGCCTGGTTATGTGCGAATTCACCCTTATCTGGGCACCACCTATTTTTCAATCAATACGCGTACAGCACCCTTTAATGACAAGCGTGTGCGCAATGCATTGGGCATGGCGCTGGACCGGGACTTTATGACCGCAGAAATTCTAAAATCCGGGCAAATTCCAGCCTATTCCCTGGTGCCGCCCGGCGTGGCCAATTATCCCAAGGGGGCAAGTGTCAAATGGGCGGGCTTGAGTCTTGACGAACGCAAAGCCAAGGCCAAGGCCTTATTGATGGAAGCCGGCTTTGGCCCGGACCATCCGCTGGAATTTGAATATGTGTATCGCAATACCGGGGACAATCCTCGGGTGGCCCCGGCTGTGCAGGCAGACTGGAATGATATTGCGTCCTGGGTTCATGTGACCATTTCAGGTACTGAAACACAAATTCTCTATGCCGATTTGCGGGCTGGAGAGTTTGAAGTGGGTGATGGGGGCTGGATTGCCGATTATAATGACGCCCAAAATTTTCTCTATTTGATGGAAACCAAAACTGGCCAGATGAATTACAGCCGTTATTCCAATCCGGAATATGATGATCTGGTTGAGCGCTCCAACAATGAACTGGACATGCAAAAACGAGCCATCTTGATGCGAAAGGCTGAGCAGGTCATGCTAGATGATATGCCGGTCATTCCTATGTGGTATGTAGTTAATCGGGCTTTGGTCAATCCCAAAGTAACGGGTTGGGTGGATAACATCGTCAACATTCATCGCACGCGGTATCTGTGTATTGACCGAGATGCCCAACAATAAATCCAGCACCTTCCTCTTTGCGGTGGCCGTGCCTATGGGCGTTCTTGCTTTAGGCTATGCAGGGGGAAGGCATGCCGGATAAAATACTGACCGAAATAGCCGCCGGGGCGGCGGTTGATACTGCCGTCGCCGACGCGGTACTGGATCATCAGGGCGCGGCGGTTGAAAAAGACCCGGCTTTTGGCACCATATGTTCAAACTGCCATACGCAACTTAAAGGTCGCCATTGCCATCATTGCGGCCAGGTGGCCGATACCTTTCACCGGCCCGTCTGGTCTTTGTTTGCCGAAATTCTGGAAGGTTATTTGGGGCTGGACGGGCGCATATGGCGCACCATCCCGCCGCTCATGTTCCGCCCCGGCAAGATTACCGCCCAATATCTCAAAGGAGTGCGCCAGCCCTATATCTCGCCTATACGCCTGTTTTTATTTTCCAGTTTGATTTTCTTTATCACCTTTGCCGCGCTGGTATCCAATAATGACCTGATTTCCAAGGGCGCCAAACAGGATATTTCCGCCCAGGACAAGGCCGATATTCAACAGGCACTGGATCAGGCCAAAAAGGAACTGGAAGCCTCATCAGGAAACGCTGCCAGCAAAGCGGCGGCCAAAAAACGCATCGCCTTTATTGAAAGTGAGCTGTACCAACAGAGTCTGGTGAAATCATCGACACCCTCTGCCTATGGTATTGGCCAGCGTCTGGTGTGCGAGTTGCGCGCCGAGGCATTGCCCAGTGATCCCCTTAGCGAAACCTGTGCCGCCATCAAGGCAGAGAAAGAGGCGCGGGCAAAAGATCAGGGCACGACACCGGATATAGGGGGAAATGGCGATATTTCCGATGAGAATGTTTATGTCGATGCCCCGGCTCTGTCGGGATTACCTATTGAAACCAGACGGTTTATCGTAAACAATCTTGAAACGGCGATTAATAACCCGTCGCAATACTTGGCGACGTTAAGTCGCTGGGCTCCGCGGCTGGCATTTATCCTGGCACCAATCTATGGCCTGTTACTGACGCTGACGTTTTTCTGGCGCCGTCGGTTTTTCGTCTATGACCATATGGTTGTGGCTTTGCACTTTCACGCCTTCCTGTTTTTATTTCTGGTGCTGATGGTGCCTGTGGGTATGTGGATCAGTCCGCCGCTGGCCGTGATCACTTTTATACTGTGGAGCAATATCTATCTCTATCGGTTGATCCGCCGTGTCTATGACAGTGGAATTATCGGCGCCGCCTTGCGGGTGGTCATATTGGATGGTGTCTATCTGAATTTGCTGACCATCTCGTTTCTGATGCTATTACTGCTGGGCATTGTGTTCGTCTAAGGGCTATGTGTCAGAGGCATCAGATACAAAAAAAGCGGGCCAATTGACCCGCCTTTTGTCCAATATAATTTGGCAGCCAAGTTGGTTATTGAATGCTGGCAGTGTCGGATTGGCACTTGGACCGCACCAATGGTTAAGGTGGCCAGTCATCTTAACCAGATAAGAGAGAAAATTGTGTCACTTTTGCAACGGGCTATGGCATTTTACACGCAGGTCAAGTCAATTTGTTGACGCTCTGAATTTATGAGCATAAACAGAGTCGAGCTAGGATATCTAACTGTGCACATGCATGGTTTTGTTCTTTAGGGAAGGGGAGCCGCGTTCTTTGTTGTGCATTTCTTGAGGAAGTGCAGCAGGGGTTGTGCGGCCTTCAAACAATTTTGGAGGTTTAAGTGAAGTTATATTCATTGAGGGGGGCGTTGCTCGCTTCCACATTTATTGCCGGGTCGCTGGCCAGTCCAGCGCTGGCACAGTCAACCGACGAGAGTGCGTCCGAGGACGCCATTGTCGTCACGGGTTCGCGGCTGAAACAATCTAATTTGGTTGCAATCAGTCCGGTTACGCAGCTTGATGCGGGTGAAATTGATGCTCGCGGTACAACGCGTATTGAAGATTTGATCAACATCCTGCCACAAGCGTTCGCCGGTCAAACCAGCCAGGTTTCCAACGGTGCAACGGGTACGTCTAACGTCAATTTGCGTGGCCTTGGTGCCGTTCGCACCTTGGTGCTGATTGATGGCAAGCGGTTGCCTTTTGGTTCGCCTGAATCATCGGCTGCCAACCTTGATCTGATCCCAGCCCAGCTCGTTGAGAGAGTTGATGTGCTCACTGGTGGTGCTTCGGCGGTTTACGGTTCCGACGCTATGGCTGGTGTTGTTAACTTTATCCTCAAGCGTGATTTTGAGGGTGTGGAATTTGATGGCCAGATTGGCTATTATCAGGACAGTAACTCTAATGACTTTGCCCAGAATGTAGCCAAGGCTGCAAAACAGCCAGCCCAGGGTGGCTCGGTGTTCGATGGTCGTAATATCAATTTGAGCGCTACGTTTGGTGCCAATACGGCTGATGGACGTGGTAATGTTACCGTCAACCTTTCCTATTCTAACCAAAACGCTGTAGAGCAGCGTAAACGGGATATTTCCGCTTGTGCCTTTGGTCTGGATAGTGGTCCACAATCTTTTGGTGGTGTTGCCTGTATTGGTTCTTCCACCAGTGCGACCGGTCGTTTCTTTGCGATTACACCAAACGGCATTAATGACGTATTCCTGCAACCTGATGGGCAAATCGTGCCGTTTGTTGGTGGGCCCGCCCAAACGTTTAACTTTAACCCATTTAACTTCATGCAGCGTCCAAGTGAGAAGTTCAACTTCACCACGATGGCGCACTATGAAATCAAGCCTAATCTAGAGGCTTATCTGGATCTGTCGCTCACCGACAACCAGACGAATGCACAGATAGCGCCGTCAGGTACGTTTGCAGCGCACAACCCATCAATTCCCTGTAGCAACCCATTCTTTGGTTCTGGCCCAGGGTCTTTCTTTGATGCCTTTGGGTGTACGGGTCCAAACGATAACGCCACGGTATTTATTTTGCGTCGTGACGTTGAAGGCGGTCCACGGAATTCAGATCTTAACCTGACTACTTTCCGCATGGTTGGTGGTTTCCGCGGTACGTTTAAGGACAATATTGACTGGGATACTTTTGGTCAGTTCTCACGTACCCGCTATTCAACCATTTCACGTAACGACATTTCCATCGCCAATTTGGACGATGCCTTTAATGTTGTGCTGGATGGTAATGGCAATCCGGTATGTGCCTCCGGCAATGCAGGTTGTGTGCCTTACAACATCTTCCAGATCGGTGGCGTTACACAGGCCGCCGTTGACTACATTACCGAAGATGCCTTCGTGAACGGCTTTGTGGAACAAAAGATCATTGGCGGTAACGCGCAAACGGATCTTGGTGTTTACGGCGTGAAAAGCCCCATGGCTTCAAGTGGTGTGCAATTGTCGACCGGTTACGAATATCGCGTAGACCAGTTGGAACTGACACCGGATGCCCTGTCGGCAACGCCAGGTGGCGGTCTTACTGGTGTTGGTGGGGCTACCCTGCCAGTGGCTGGTAAAACCCGCGTGTTTGAGCTTTTTGCTGAAACCCAAATCCCGCTGGTTGAAGGCGCTGCCTTCGCTGAAGAGCTGACGCTGAATGGTGCTTATCGGTATTCTGATTACACCGTGAAGGGCAATGGCGTGGATAACGGCTTTACAACCGATACCTACTCCGCAGGCCTGACTTGGGTGCCTGTCCATGACGTTCGTTTGCGTGGACAATATCAGCGTGCTGTACGCGCCCCGAACATTATCGAACTGTTTTCGGCGCAAAACACAGGTCTGTTTGATCTGCAACAAAACCCGGATGGCTCTTTCGATGATTGCGCCGGTCCTACGCCGTTCCGTTCTTTGACCGAATGTGCTCGCACGGGTGTTACCGCTGCTCAATATGGTAATATTCCGGATAACGCAGCTGGTCAGTTCAATATTGTTACTGGTGGTAACCCGAACCTGAAGCCAGAAGTTTCTGATACTTACACAATCGGTACGGTTATACAGCCGAGCATGATCCCTGGTTTGTCCGTGTCTGTTGACTATTTCGACATCAAGGTGAAACAGGCCATTGCCACCATTCCACCAGTACAAACCTTTGAGCGCTGCCTGGATACTGGTGATGCTGCATTCTGTAGCCTGATCACGCGGGATACCGCTGGTTCATTGTTCCTGGACAACACCTCTGGTGGGATTTTGGCAACGGCGGTCAATATTGCCACGCTGAAAACCTCTGGGTTTGATATTGCCGCGGGTTATCAGTATGACTTGGGCAAAGCTGGCTCGCTGAACTTCAGCTACGTCGGAACCATCCTTGATGCACTGAAAACGACCTCTTTCCCGGGTAGTCCGGCGAAAGAATGTAAAGGCCTGGTCAGTGGTGAGTGTGGTACACCGAACCCTGAATATCGTCACCGGATGATGGGAACCTGGAGTTCTCCATTCGATGTGGATATGTCTTTGACATGGCGTTATTTTGGCTCCGTGAATCGTGATGGTGGTCCGCAAGGAACCATTAATGATCACTTTAGCGCTAAAAACTACTTTGACCTCTCTGGTCAGTATTATGCCTCTGAACGGGTAACGTTCCGTGGTGGTATTAACAATCTGCTGGATGTTGATCCTCCGCTCAGCACTGAAACGGGTGCTGGTTTTGGTAACGGCAACACCTATCCGGGCGTATACGACTCTCTCGGCCGGTTCCTCTTCTTTGGCGTAAATGTCAAAATGTAGAGACCAAAGAGCAATGTTCATCGCAGTGTAATGTTGCGGTAACATGGGCTCACATATAAAATCTGGGGCGCCGCAGGTTTGACCTGCGGCGTCTCTTTTATATGTGAGCCCAAGGCTCGAACACGGCAAAGTCCCGTGTGCGGAATGATCCCACGGTTTGGGAAATGCAAAGGAATGATTGTTATGAAATCTCTTGGCTTGGCTGCTATGTTCGGCGCGTTTGGTTTGTTGACGGCTTGTGCTACTCAGGAAAGTGCGCCTGTGTCAGCAAATGCCATAATTATGCCGGCTTCCAGTGGTGATACTGCTATAGCATCGAAAAACATTGTGATGACTGGAAAGTCCACAGCTTCTGCTCCCGCTGCGTCCTCTAAGTCAGGGGCTGGAAAGTTTGCTGCTGATGATATTATCTGCAAACGCAAGGTCGTCACCGGTTCTCGCTTTGCCAAGCGGGTTTGCCTAAGCCGTGCGGAGTGGAAAGGCTTGCAAGACCTTGCCAAGAAAACTACTGATGATTTTCAAAGCCGTGGCGGTAGAACCAATCAACCCAGATCAAACTGAGCCTATATTTCGCGCTTCATAGTGGTGAAAATAGTGAGTTGTTGAGCAATCAACACTGGCTTTTAATCCCGCGTGTACTCATTTGAAGACTCCAGAAGGGCCGTAACGAAGGCTCTGTCTTCTAAAGATAATTCTGGTCTCCAGATATCAAACAGAAGAACCACACGGGTTTTGCTACTATTGTTGACTGCTTCGTGTTCGATAGAATCATCAAAGATGAGAACCTCTCCCTCAACCCAGGGGCGGGACTCAGAGCCGACGCGCAAGGTTCCACAGTTTTCAGGTACGATTAGTGGTAAATGACAAATCAGGCGTGTATTTAGCATGCCGTTATGAGGAGGGATGTGGGTGCCGCCCTTGAGTAATGAAAAAAGCGCACTCGGGCTGTGATTAGCGATGTAAGGCATATCAATTTTTTTAAGAGCAGCCAGGGTTTTTGGACAGCGCTCTGCATTTTGTTCCATAAAGGGACCGTTTTTCCAAAAGAAAAAGGCACCCCAGGCAGGATTATCTATAAGTTCACGATTGTTCAAGTGTGCGATTCCCTCAACATCGGCAAGATAGGGGGGAAATTGTGCGTCTTCACGAAGCACATGCATCAGTTCTTCGCGTATGTCACCGGTAGCGGCTTCCAGATCTTCCACCCAATCAAAATCAGTACGTTCATAGAACTGGATCTGTGGTAGTTCGGGAAAATAATAGCGCGTAGGTTGTTGTAAAAAAAGCTGGGTTTCGCCGACGGCCAGATTGAAGGACATTAAAAACTGCCGGCTGGTTTTTTCTACTTCAATGCCTTTATTACGCAAAGAGTTATATAAAAAGTCCTTATATTCCTTGGCGCTGTTCTGCACGGCCTGTTGGGCGCGTTCTAACCCAGCTTTCATATCTTCTGGAACAAGCTGCAAACGTCCTGCCGCCGTAAGCGCGCCCTGATAAAATGATAAGGCCTGACGTTTTTTTCCACTGATTTGCAGGTAATCAGCCTTGAGTAACAATGCATATACATTGGTAGGCTGAAGTTTCAACACTTGATCCAGCGCCTCCAGCATAGCCTTGGCATCGCTCATCTGGTTGCAGGCATAGGCCAGACCCAGATAGGCCCCGGGACTATTTTTCGTGAAAGCAATAATGTCTTCGAAATGCCGTCGCGCCTCTATTGCCTTTCCACTTTTAAGTGCGGCTACGCCCTGTTGGTTTAAGGCTGCTATCTGACTGTCGTTTAGAGGCATGTTTAGCACTCCCTCTGACGCTTTATACTCTTAATTCAGACTAGGTGGTGCCGATGGCTCTGAATATCTTATTTGCTGCGAATTAGCCGGACCCGGATGCGGGGACTTTTGTTAGCAAAACTCATAAACCAGGCCCCGGCCATGCCGGGTTTCATGCGTATGCCGGCATTGGGTTTGGGTATGCGGGGCTGGCCAGGGTCGGCATGTTTCCAGACCTCGCCATTATCGAGCGCGATATAGAGATCGCCAACCGCATTGCGCCAGGCCTTGAGCACCTTGCCGTCATAGGCAACGCGCTTAACCTGTTTGGGGGCGCGGGTGACCTTGGTTGGCGGCGCCTCGCCGGGTTTGACGAAAATATATTTCTGCGTTGACTTTTTCAGGCGATTGAACGGAAACAGGCCACGGCGTTTCTTTTTGGTTTTAACCTCCAGACCGGCAACGCTTTTGGTTTGCGCTGTGGTTTGGGTTGTGGCGGGGTCGGTGGTTTGGGCCGCTGCGCTCTTGCTTGGGGTGTTGGCCGGTTCTGCCGCCGGGGGACTGGCAGGTGCCGGTGGTTGGTGTTTGGACATGGTGGTTGGTTTTGCCGGATTGGCGGCGCGGGCCAGGGCTTCAAAACATGCAAGTCGGTCCTGTGGGTTCCCAACTTTCATACACAGGCCCAGGGCCTCTTCAATAGACAGTTCCTGTGCCATCAGGCTAGGGGCATTGAGCAGGGCCAGGGCGGCAATGCCCGAAGCGATCAAAAAACGCATGTGTTACTCCCACAAATAATCTGTCATCGCACGAAGCATGATGAATTTTGCATTGTGCCGCACCCATTCGCCGCTGTCGAGTAGAGCCCGGTGTGCAAAATTGCCGACCCTGTTTGTCCGGTTCTGGCGGATAAGATCAAAACGGGACAGGGGAATTTTTTTCATGAAAACAACCGTAAACACGCAGCAGTGATGCAAAAACGTCACAATGTCATGTTATCGTGTCGTCCTGAAGACCTAAAGTGGGGCAGTCGATTGACAGGGCGGCCTCACATATATTTCCTTGACCAAGGAGGCATATTGCCGGGTTTTGGCAGTTGTCTGGGGTTAGGGATCTATAGACCGATTTTGCAGGTGTCAGTGGCAATGGTATTGCGCTGTATAGGCTTGTCGGTCGAAATATTTTTAACCCCTTTTTGCGAGAAAGAGAAAAAGGGGCATCTTTGATGACTGATAATAATGAAATGGAACGCCGGGCAATAGGTTTCCGCCTAATGCTTGCGACAGGCGTATCCGCTGTGGCGCTCAGCCTAGGTGGAGCTGCGTTTGCGCAGGAAACAACGGACCAGGCCGCGGACGACGATACCGGCAAGACCGAAGAACTGATCACGGTTACCGGTTCGCGCATTAAACGCGCCGGCATCGACACCGTGCGTCCTGCCATCAGCGTGGACACCGAAGAGTTTGACAAACGGGCATTTACCAACATTGCCGATGCGTTGAACGAAATTCCTGCGTTTGGTAACGGCATTACGCCGGACGGTGCTCAAAACACTTTCACGGTTGGTCAGAACTATGTTGACCTTTTTGATCTGGGTACCCAGCGTACATTGACCCTGGTTGATGGCCGTCGTTTTGTATCCTCAAACGTGCCGGTTACCTTTGGTTCCTCAGGTGGTTTGCAGGTTGACCTGAACTCCATCCCGGTTGCCATGATCGACCGTGTCGAAGTTGTGCCGCTCGCCGGTGCTGCGATTTACGGTTCTGATGCTATCGCCGGTACCCTGAACGTTATCCTGCGTGATGACTATGAAGGTTTTGAAATGGGTGGCCAGTTCGGTCTTACTGAAAAAGCCGACTTCCCAACCTATCAGGCCCAGGCTGTTTTCGGTGCCAACACGCCGGACGGTCGCGGTAACACCACTTTCTCGGTTGAATATAACGAACAAAAGGGCGGCCTGCTGAGCAAGCGTCCTCGTTTCTTCACTGGTGACCCGAACCTGGTTAACTTTGGTACGCAAGACCTTAATGGTGACGGCCAGCCTGATGACATTGATGGTGACGGCGATGCAGATACCTTCCGTCGCGTATTCTTTGATCAGAACGTTCAACTGTTTGGCCCAGGTGGTTCGGTTTCACCAAGCCCCTTCACCATTCCGTCAATTGGTCTTGGCTCTCTTGCTGATGGGAACTTCTATCAGTTTAATCCCGATGGCACGCTGAGCTCTTGTGTTCCTGGCGAATCTCCAGGGGCCAGCTCCTTGTTCTTCTCCCAAGGCGGAACTTGCGGCATCGACTTCTTTGACAGTGTTGCGCAAATCCGTTCTCCGCTGCAACGCGTCGTGATGTCTTCAAACAGCCACTATGACATTCTTCCTAATGTCCGCGCGGTTGTTCAAACCACCTATGCCAACTCCCGTGCTACGGAACTGGTTAACCAGGGCGGTTTCCAAACCTTTGCGTTTGGTGGTGAATCCGGTGCTCTGCGCTTTACCACGGATAACCCGTTCTTGACGTCACAGGCTCGTGGCATTCTCGAAGGCAATGGCCTGAGCAGCTTCTGGGTTAACCGCTTTAACAATGACATTGTTAATTCTGGTGCTAACTCTACCGAAAACCACACCTGGCGTCTGGTAACGGCTCTGGAAGGTGATTTCGAAGCCGCTGGTCGTAACTTCGGCTGGGATGTTTCTGCCGTGTTTGGTAGCTCCGATGTTGAAACCCGCCGGTTTGGTATTGTTGATGGTCGTTTCTTTAACGCCATCGACGCGGTTCGTGTTGATGATGCTCTGTTGCAAGGCATTGTAAACGCTGGTGCCGCTGCCAACCTTACCGACGCTCTTGACGTACTGAACCGTGATGGTCTCAGTGGTGTTTCCGGCATTAACCGTGGTGACATCATCTGTCGCGTAAGTGCCGATATTGCTTCTGGCAACTTTACCGGCGTCAACAGCTTTGCTGGTGGCAATGGTGCCCAGGATGACGGTCTGCCATACGCCGACGGTTGTGTGCCTCTGAACCTGTTTGGTGAAGGTGCCGGTAGTCCCGAAGCCATTGCTTTTATCAATGGTGCACCGCGGATCACGTCTTCAAACATCGCTCAGCGCGTGTTTACAGCCAACTTTGGCGGTGATCTGTTCAAACTGCCTGCCGGTTGGATCAACTTCAACATTGGCTTTGAAAACCGTCGTGACCGCGCTGCGTTTACGCCGGGTCTGGGTACGGCTTTGAATATCACTCGTTCTTCGCCATTCCTGGCGACCGGTGGTCAAACCAAGACCTATGAAGCCTACGGCGAAGTGCTGGTTCCGATTACCGAACCTGGCATGAACATTCCTGGCATGCACCTGTTGGAACTGACGGCTTCTGGTCGTCGGGTGAACAACCGCGTTGCAAACCTGGACCGGATCAAAGCGAACTCCTCTACGGATAACGTGTATGAAATTGGTGGCCGTTGGGCACCGGTTGAAGACATTATCTTCCGGGCCTCGTATACTTCGGCTATCCGGTCACCTGCGCTGGTTGAGTTGTTCTCACCATCCGTTCAGGCTTTCCTGTTTGCCTCTGACCCTTGTGATGAACGCTTCATCACCGGTGGTCCTGATCCGGCAACCCGGGCAGCCAACTGTGCCGCGATTGGCATTACCCAGCCATTTACCTCTAACATCGTGAACGCCACCATTATTGGCGCTGACGAGGGTAACCCCAACTTGCTGCCAGAACGTTCGCGTTCATTCAACATTGGTGGTATTTTGCAGCCACGCTGGGTACCAAATCTGTCCTTGCAAGTGGATTTCTTCCGCATCAAAATCAAAGATCGGATTACGCCACTTAGCCTGACGCAGATCATGCAGGCCTGTTTCGACAGCCCAAGCTTCCCGAACAATCCGTTCTGTAGCCCGGACCTGTTCCGTCGTGATGCTTCTGGTCAGGTGGTCTTTGGTAAAACGTCACAGCTTAATGCCGGTCTTTCCAAATATCAGGGCCTGCAGGTTCAAGGTTCCTACCACTTTGATGTTGCTGACGCTATTGAAGCCAGTAAGCTGTTCAAGGGGGCCAAATGGACCAAAAATGATCTTGGTGAAATTGGTTTCCGTCTGCAATTGCTGCGCGGCATCACCAACCAGGTTCAGGTTCTTGACGAACTGCCTAGCGATCCGATCGGTACCTTTAACGATCCGAAATGGCAGGGAACTTGGGATACCACCTACGTTCGTGGTCCGTGGCGTGCGTTCTGGCGCATCAGCTATCAAGACAGCCCCGTGTTCAACACGCTGGGTAACTCCTATGTGCTTGATGAAAACGACCAGATTGTTAAATTTGGCTCTCGGGTCATTCACAACGGCTCGCTGGCCTATACAATCAAGGACAGCACGTCCATTCAGCTCGGTGTTGATAACATCACCAACCGTAAGCCGAATGTGTATGAAGAAGCCGCTGGCTACTTCACCAACGTTGAACGTCTGGGTCGTACCTACACCCTTCGTGTTCGTTCGCGCTTCTAGGCTCGAACCTACTATCAAACGGAAAAGGCCGGGGTTCTCCCCGGCCTTTTTTGTATATGTGTACAAGATCCGCTCACACGGTCATGGGGCTAGTAGATAACGACAGATCGGATGCTCTTGCCTTCGTGCATGAGGTCAAATCCATGATTGATTTGCTCAAGCGAAAGGGTATGGGTAACCAGGTCATCTATGTTGATGCGGCCTTCCATATACATGTCAACAATCTTGGGAACGTCTGTGCGCCCTCTGGCACCGCCAAAGGCCGTGCCGCGCCATGATCGTCCGGTGACCAGCTGAAACGGCCGGGTGGATATTTCCTGCCCGGCTCCGGCAACGCCGATGATATAGCTTTCGCCCCATCCCTTGTGACAGCATTCCAGCGCGTCGCGCATCACCTGTACATTACCAATGCATTCAAACGTATAATCCGCCCCGCCGCCGGTCAGTTCCACCAGGCGGCCAACCAGTTCGCCTTTGATTTCATTCGGGTTTACGAAATCAGTCATGCCGAATTTCTCTGCCATGGGGCGTTTGTCCGGGTTGATGTCCACACCGATGATTTGGCGGGCGCCCACCATTTTGGCTCCCTGAATAACATTCAGGCCAATACCGCCCAGGCCAAACACCACCACGGTGGAGCCGGGTTCAACTTTGGCGGAAAACATCACTGCGCCCAAGCCAGTGGTAACGCCGCAACCAATGGTACAGATTTTATCAAACGGGGCGTCTTTTCGTACTTTGGCCAGGGCAATTTCCGGCATGACCGCGTGATTGGCGAAGGTTGAACACCCCATATAGTGAAATAAAGGTTTGCCCTGATAAGACAGGCGCGACGTACCGTCCGGCATCAGACCGGCGCCCTGGGTTTCACGAATGGCCTGGCACAAATTGGTCTTGGGATTCAGGCAATACTCGCATTCACGGCATTCCGGTGTATAGAGCGGGATCACATGATCGCCGGTCTTAACCGAGGTAACGCCAGGACCGCATTCCAGCACTACGCCAGCCCCTTCATGACCCAGGACCGAGGGGAAAAGTCCCTCGGGATCCCCGCCAGACAGGGTGAAGGCATCGGTATGGCAAATACCAGTGGCTTTGATCTCGATCAGAACCTCGCCGGTTTTGGGTCCGTCCAGATCCACCTCGTCAATAACCAGTGGTTTGGTGGCCTCAAAGGCAATGGCGGCTCGTGTTTTCATTCTATATGTTCCTTCCGACGACGCGCATAGTCAGGTTGATGCGTCCACCCTTTGATAAAAGGGTGGATGTGTTTGGATAGATTCGATCTACCCCGTGATAGCAATGGCGCGCCGCGCCGCCAAGGACCACCACATCCCCAGAGAATAATCGCAAGGACCGGGTGGGATCATTTCGCCTTGGGCCGCCCAGACGAAATAATGCCTGGTCCCCCAGGGATACAGATACTATGGGGGCATTGGCCGCCTTTTCATCGGCATCTACATGCAGGCCCAGACGAGCCTTTTCATCATAATAGTTGATCAGACAGGCCTGAGGCGGATCTGGCCAGTTGGCCACATCGTCCCACAGCACGGCCAGGCAATCGGGCAAAGGCGGCCAGGGTTTATTGGTGCGCGGATGGTGCGGGGCATAGCGATAGCCTTCCTTGGAGGTGATCCACCCCAGGGGTCCAAAATTGCTCATGCGCACACTCAAAGGTTTTCCGGTGCGTGGCATGACCGGGCGGTACAGAGGTGCAGCCTGCACCGCCTTGCGCACCCGGTACAACAGATCTTCCTGCGCCGGGCGGTCAAAATAGCCCGGCAATAACAAAAATCCGTCGGGAAGCTGAAACCCAGTATTCATCATGTGATTATGGGGGGCAAAGGCCTGACTGCCAATGCGATATGCTTTTTTGCCATAGAGTTCCAGATGTTCTGTGCGACCATATCTGTGCGGCAAAATGCCATGATTTGCACGAAAACCCGCCAAAAAGCGCTTTTTCCTGCACAAATTAGTAATAATCGGCCACCATATAACCCTTACAGCCCTTGCGGTTGTGCAAAACTTTTCCCATATCCGTGTCGAACGGCTTACGAGCCATGGATTAAGAATGAAAACAAGGAGATCACACAGGGGTGGTGCCACAAACGGGCTACCCGATCTGATCTGCCGCAAAGGAGAAAGATATGAGCAAAGTCATAGGTATTGACCTTGGTACAACCAATTCTTGCGTGTCCGTTATGGACGGCAAAAATCCTAAAGTTATTGAAAATGCAGAAGGCATGCGCACGACCCCGTCCGTGGTTGCCTTTACCGAAGACGGCGAACGCCTGATCGGTCAAACCGCCCGACGTCAGGCGGTCACCAATCCAGAACAAACCTTTTTCGCCATCAAGCGCCTGATTGGCCGCAAAATGGACGACCCCATGGTGAAAAAAGATGCCGCCATGGTACCTTATAAGATTGTTCCCGGTCCTAATGGGGATGCCTGGGTGCAGGGGCGCGACAAAAAACTGTCCCCATCCGAAATTTCCGCCTTTATCCTGCAAAAGATGAAGGAAACCGCCGAAAGCTATCTGGGGGCGCCGGTTACCCAGGCGGTGATCACGGTCCCGGCCTATTTTAATGATGCCCAGCGTCAGGCCACCAAGGACGCCGGTAAAATCGCCGGTCTGGAAGTACTGCGCATTATCAACGAACCAACGGCGGCGGCGCTGGCCTATGGTTTTGACAAGGAAGACGGCAAAACCATCGCGGTTTATGACCTTGGTGGGGGTACGTTTGACGTATCCATTCTGGAAATTGGCGATGGCGTTTTCGAAGTAAAATCCACCAATGGGGATACGTTCCTGGGTGGTGAAGACTTTGATATGCGCATTGTGGATTACCTTGCCGACGAGTTCAAAAAAGAACACGGCGTGGATTTGCGCAAAGACAAGCTGGCCATCCAGCGTCTGCGCGAAGAAGCGGAAAAAGCCAAGAAAGAGCTGTCTTCTGCCAGCCAGTACGAGGTCAATCTGCCCTTTATTACTGCGGATGCCTCCGGGCCCAAGCACCTGACCATGAAGATCACCCGCGCCAAGCTAGAAACCTTGGTGGCGGATCTGATCAAACGCTCCATTGATCCGTGCAAGAAGGCCTTGAAAGATGCTGGCCTGACGGCAAAGGACATTGACGAGGTCATCCTGGTCGGTGGCCAGACCCGCATGCCCAAGGTGCAGGAAGAAGTGAAAAAATTCTTTGGCCGCGAACCACATAAGGGGGTGAACCCCGATGAAGTGGTGGCCATGGGTGCTGCCATTCAGGGCGGCGTGCTGCAGGGCGACGTGAAAGACGTGCTGTTGCTGGATGTGACGCCTCTGTCTTTGGGTATTGAAACCCTGGGCGGCGTGTTTACCCGTCTGATCGATCGCAATACCACCATTCCGACCAAGAAAAGCCAGACCTTTTCCACGGCCGAGGACAATCAATCTGCGGTGACCATCCGGGTCTTCCAAGGTGAACGTGAAATGGCCGCGGATAACAAAATCCTTGGCCAGTTTGACCTGGTGGGCATTCCGCCCAGCCCGCGCGGTGTGCCACAGATTGAAGTGACGTTTGATATTGATGCCAACGGCATTGTCTCGGTTTCAGCCAAGGACAAGGCCACCGGCAAAGAACAAACCATCCGCATTGAGGCTTCTGGCGGTCTTTCCGATGAAGACATCGAAAAGATGGTCCAGGAAGCCGAGTCTCATGCCGAGGAAGATAAAAAACGCCGCGAAACCGTAGAGGCGAAAAATCAGGCCGAGGCCCTGGTCCACCAGACCGAGGGGCAGCTGGCCGAGCATGGCGACAAGGTGTCTGATGAAGACAAGGCGGCCATCGAAGCTGCTCTTGCAGATCTGAAAACCGCTCTTGAGGGTGAAGATGCGGCGGATATTTCCGCCAAGGCGCAAACCTTGGCACAGGCAGCCATGAAGCTAGGGGAAGCCATTTATTCCGCCGGTCAGGAAGACACTGAACATGAAATTCAGGGTGATGCGTCTGGCGGCGATGAAGACGTAGTTGACGCCGAGTTCGAAGAAGTCGACGACGACCAAAAGAGCGCCTGACGTCTAATGTATAATGGGGGCCACGGCGGCATATGCTGCCGTGGCCTTCATCATCAATGGTAAACCAGTATGAGCACCAAGACCTGTTATTACGAAAGCCTGGGCGTTTCGCGTAATGTCGACGGCAAGGGCCTGAAAAGTGCCTATCGCAAGCTGGCGATGAAATATCACCCGGATCAGAATCCGGACGATCCCGAAGCCGAGCTGAAATTCAAGGAAATCAGCGAAGCCTATGGCATTTTGTCGGACGAGCAAAAACGCTCTGCCTATGATCGTTATGGTCATGCGGCCTTTGATGGCAATGGGGGCGGCAATGGTGCCGCGCAGGCAGATTTTTCAGATATTTTCGGTCAGGTGTTTGGCGATGCCTTTGGCGATATTTTCGGGGCCCGTGGTGGGGCGCAATCCGGACCGGGACGTGGATCAGATCTGCGCTATCCACTGGAAATTGATCTCGAAGACGCTTTTTTGGGCCGCGAGGTAAAGATTACCGTACCGACCAGCAAAACCTGTGAAAACTGTCATGGTAATGGGGCAGAGCCAGGTACTGAAATTGACACCTGTACCACCTGCCAGGGGGCCGGCCGCATTCGTATGCGCCAGGGCCTCTTTACCATGGAACAGACCTGCCGCACCTGTGGCGGACAGGGGCAAACCGTCCGCACACCTTGTACCTCATGCGATGGCGTGGGTACGGTGGCCACACGCCGGCAATTATCAGTCAATATTCCTGCTGGGGTTGAAGACGGCATGCGTATTCGCCTGGCTGGCGAAGGCGAAGCCGGTGCCCGGGGCGGTCCGCCGGGTGATTTGTATATTTTTGTATCCATTCGCCCCCATGAACTTTTTGAACGTGATGGTGCTGATCTTTATTGTCGGGCACCGGCCCCCATGTGCACAGCGGCACTGGGCGGCGAAATAAAAATGCCCACCATTGATGGGGGGCAGAAGTCGGTCAATATTTCTCCAGGGGCGCAAACCGGAAAACGTTTACGTTTGCGCGGGTTAGGCATGCCCCATTTGCGTGGCCGTGGCCGCGGCGACATGATTATCGAACTGTTTGTGGAAACCCCCCGAAACCTGAGTGCCCGCCAGAAAGAATTGCTCAATGCCTTTCGTGAGGAATGTTGCCCCGAATCCAGCCCTGGCTGCCATCCGGAACATGAGGGCTTTTTCGAAAAAGCCCGCAGTTTCTGGGATAAAATGACGGGTGATGAAGAGCGGCCCCATTAAATTTTCCGGACTGCTCGACTTGGCCTAAAGGGACGCTAGACTTGCGTCCATGACTGACCCGATGTCCGATCCACACATAAAGACCTGTACCCGTGATAATGCGGATATAGAGGCTTTGGCCAATGTTATGGCAAAGGGGTTTGCGGATGACCCGGTGATGAATTGGGCCCTTGGTTCGCCCAAGCCGCAAAAACTGATGTTTTCACTTTTGGCGCGGCATATCTATCTGCCCCGGGGCGGCGGCGTCTTGCTGCACGAGGATGGAGAGAATAAAGCCGCCTGTCTGTGGCTGCATCCCGGGCAATCCAAGAATTTTGCTTTTTTTCCTACCCTGCGCCTGACCGCGTCGGTGGTGCGTCATAGTGGCCCCTCTGCCATACGGCGCACGCTGGATCTGGATGCCCGGCTGGATGCGAAACATCCGCCCTTTGCACATGTTTATCTGTTTGCCATTGCTGTGGATCCACGTTTTCAGGGACAGGGGCTGGGCAAACGGGTAATGGCCCCCATGTTGCGTTATTGTGATGAACACGGCCTGCCGGCCTATCTGGAAAATTCCAAAGCACAGAATCTTGGCTTTTACCGGGGCCGGGGTTTTGAGGTGGTTGAGGATATTGACGTGGATGGCAATGGCCTGCCCATGTGGCTGATGCTGCGCCAGCCGGCCTGAGTTATTCCCAGCCCGATAGGGCCTCTTTGGCGACCTCATTTTTCGGGCGAACGATCAAACCATTCTGGGTGGCAAAGACCTCAAAGGCGGCCCCATCCTTCATCGGCGCATAGACCGAATTTCCATAATAGGCATCCAGCGCTTTTAACCGGGCAAAGCGTTTGTCCTGCGCCAGTTTCCAGATATCCAGTCCCGGATTTTCGCTCAAGGCATAGACCGACCGTGGTTCGTTGATCTCCTGGGCGGTGTCGGCAAAGCGCCCGGTCAACCGGTCAAGACGATAATAGGCATCCAGGCCGCCAATATTGGCGATGGGGTGCCATTTGATAAATCGGGCATCCAGACGCCATTCATCGCCGGATACAGCCAAGGATTTTGGTTCCTCGTCCGGTATGTCCAGCGTGGCGGTATAACGCTGGGGCGCGGTTTGCACAAAGCTGATCTGGGCGGCGGGGCGCTCATTGGTCAGGCGTTGATAGGTAACAAAGTTAAACCCCAACAGGGCCGACCCGGCCCCGATGGTGGCCAGAAAGGCGCCGCCAAGCGTCCGTATGCTGCCTGACATGGCCTTCAGGCGGCCCAGATGGCCAAGACCCGAAAGGGTCAGCCACCCGCCAACTACCCCAAAAAACAACGCTGGAAGTATAAAGCTCATATCATTGAACCATAACGCGACTTGATGCCGGTTACAATTACCAAGGCAAAGGCATCTTGGCGCGGGCAAGTGTGCAGTGTAGATCAAGGGCAAAGGCAGGACTTTTCATGAAAACCATCACTCTTGGCATACATGGTGGCGCGGGGCGTTTGGGGCGGCGCATTCTGGCGCTGGCGCTGGAGGATGCTCGCTTTTCGCTGGGCGCCGTTATGGTGCGTGAAGGCAGTGCGGCCCAGGGTCAGGACGTAGGCGTGCTGGCCGGGGCAGGGCCAGTGGGATTGCTGACCACGGCCAAAACCGATGATCTTTTGTCCTGTGATGTGGTGATTGATGTGTCCAGTCCGGCGGCCGGGGCCAAGCTGGCGACGTTTTTGGCGTCAAGTGGCCAGGCAAAACTGGTCACCGGCACCACCGGATGGAACCCGTCAGAAGATAAGGTTTTATCCGAGGCGGCGACGCGACTGGCATTGTTGCGGACGGGAAATTTCTCTTTGGGGGTAACCGCACTGGTACGCCAGGTGCGCGAAAACGCGGCACGGCTGGGACAGGCTTGGGGCGTGCACATTCACGACATTCACCACAGCGCCAAAAAGGATGCACCGTCTGGAACCGCATTGATGCTGGCCCGGGCAGTATCCCAGGGCTGGGCAGAAGATACAGACCCGCTTTGCCTGCCGGTGGGGGCGGCGTTGCCGGTCCCGCCCAAAGCCTGTGAAATCGTCATCACCGCCCAGCGCCAGGGCGATATTGTCGGCATCCATGATGTGTATTTTTATGGGCCGGGGGAAACCTTGTGTTTTTCTCACCAGGCCCAAAGCCGCGATATTTTTGCCCAAGGCGCTTTGCATGCCGCCCATTGGCTATTCGATAAACCGGCCGGACTTTATGGCATGGATGATGTGCTATCCCCTACAGGCGCAGCATCTGGGTGATCGGAATATGATCCGATGGGCGCTCCCATGACCGGCAGGGGGTGTGCGCCTCAAACCCGGCCACCCCATGGTGCAGCGCCGCTTCGCGCAGGGCCGGGCTGACCCAGATATGATCCAGGCGGCGGCCCCGATTGTTTTTGGTCCAGTCCTTTGAACGATAACTCCACCAGGTAAACACCGGTTCTGGTTCCGGGATCAGCTCGCGGGCGATGTCTGCAAAGTTTCCTGCCTTTTGAATGGCATTCAGGGCCTCGACCTCGATCGGCGTGTGGCTGACCACTTTGAGCAATTGTTTGTGCGACCAGACGTCTGATTCCAGGGGGGCGATGTTCAAATCCCCGGTCAGAATCAATCTGTCTTTGGGATTTTCTTTTTGGCGTGCCGCAAAAAATTTCTTCATACGGTCCAGAAAATTCAATTTATGAGCAAATTTTGGATTGGTTTTGGCGTCCGGTTCATCGCCGCCTGCTGGCACATAGACATTGCAAATGTCGATACCCCTGATCGTGGCCATGGCGGCGCGGGCATGTTCGTGTTCGCAAAATTCAGGGTCCGCCAGTTCGCTAAGGGGGTGACGGGAAACAATGGCAACGCCGTGCATTCCTTTTTGACCGCGCACCATCTGGTTCTCATAGCCTGCCTTGGCAAAAATCTCGGCCGGGAATTCACCATTGCGGCATTTGATTTCCTGAAGGCATAAGACATCAGGTTGGGAATCGTCAAGAAAATCAATAATTTGGGGTGCCCGCAGGCGTACTGAATTGACATTCCAGCTGGCTATTTTGAAATCGCTCACGGCATTCTCCCTTGCTGATCCCGGTTATGGGGGAGGTTGGGGAGGCCCGCAAGTCTGTCACGCCTGGCAATGCAGGAAGTGCATAAACGAAGACGCCCGGCCGAGAGGGGGCGGCCGGGCGTCGATGTTTGCGCGTGTTATCGCGCAGGGCCGAGATGGATACGTATACGGCCAGATTGCTACTGGACCCGCTACGGGGGACGGAACAAAGCCCGGTGTTGCAATCATTACGGTGCATTAAAGACACGATTAGAGAAAAATGCAAATGAAATTTACGTTACCATTTGCATGTGGTATAAATATCACTAGGTGAATTGAGTCGTTTGAGTAGCTTCTATCGGTTCACAGCCATTGGCGCGCTTGTATTTTAACGTCGCCGCCCGCCGCGCCGGCGTTCTTCTTCGCGGATCACAAACAGTTTGGAACTGAGCTTTTTTCCTTCCTGAACGTCATTCAGCAAAAACCGCACTTCACCATCAAAGGCATTTTTCCAGGTCCAGCCCAGCAACTTTAATTCCGGCTCGGCAAAGATCAGCGTAAAATCACCATCCAGCTCACCATCCTTGTCCTGGACGGTAACAAAGCTGGCATTTTCGGTCCGTTCCAACCCGATCAGGTCTGCACCTTTTAACAAATCAAATTTGCGCGCCAGCAGGAATTTATAGGGCGTCCAGGAAATGCGGATCTGGTCAATGGTTTCCAGCTCCTTGTCGATTTGCGCAATGTTCGAGCCATCGGCAATAATCAGCAAGGGCGTGGTATCATATTCAATGCGCAGCTTGTCCGGGCGTTTCCAGAAAAACGTACCGGTTTGCTGATTGCCACTGGCGGTGCTTTGCACAAAGCGGCCGGATATGGTGCGGATCGAGCGCACATATGCGTTCAGGCGTTCAACCTGTTTTTGGGTTTGTGGATCATTTTTGTCAAAATGCTGGCTGGGCGTCACATTGGCGGTGTTTACCTGGCTGTGCACCGGGGGCGGTGAAAACGCACTCAGCATTAAAAAGGCCAGACCGGGGGCGAGGGCAGAGAACTTCATGGCGTCATATTCCGTTTAAGTGTTCTGCATAGACATAGACAGACACTCTGGCAATTTAAGGGCAGGCGTGTTCAGCGGGCATTCATCAAAAGCCTGTGCAGGCTTACATATCCGCATGATCTGGCAACAGAATTTCGCGTTTTCCCGCATGGTTGGCGGCGCTGACTATACCTTCATCTTCCAGGCGTTCGATCAGGGTGGCGGCGCGGTTATAACCGATTTGCAGGCGCCGTTGCAGATAGCTGGTTGAGGCCTTGCGATCTCGCGCAATAATGGCCACAGCCTTGTCAAAAAGATCATCCCCGGTAGAGACCCCAAAGAGCGCGCCGCCATCACCATCATCCTCGCCGGTATCTTCGGTAATGTCTTCCAGATAGACCGGCTTGCCCTGTTTTTTGAGGAAGTTGGCAATGCTTTCCACTTCTTCATCGGACACAAACGGGCCATGCAGACGGCGTACCCGTCCGCCGCCGGCCATAAACAGCATATCGCCCTGACCCAGTAATTGTTCGGCACCCTGTTCACCCAAAATGGTGCGGCTGTCGATTTTCGAGGTCACCTGAAAACTGATCCGGGTGGGGAAATTGGCCTTGATGGTGCCGGTGATGACATCCACCGACGGGCGCTGGGTGGCCATGATCACATGAATGCCGGCGGCGCGGGCCATCTGCGCCAGGCGCTGCACGGCGGCTTCAATATCCTTGCCGGCCACCATCATCAGGTCGGCCATTTCATCAATGATCACCACAATAAAGGGTAGATGATCCAGATCCAGATCTTCGCTTTCATAAATTGGCTCGCCGGTTTTTTTGTCATAGCCGGTCTGCACGGTGCGTTTTAGCGGTTCGCCCTTGGCCTTTGCCTCGGCAATGCGGGCATTGAAACCGGCCAGATTGCGCACGCCCAGCTTGGACATTTTCTGATAGCGCGATTCCATTTCCCGCACGGTCCAGCGAAGTGCCGTAACCGCTTTTTTGGGGTCGGTGACCACCGGGGCCAGCAAATGCGGAATGCCGTCATAAATCGACAGTTCCAGCATTTTGGGGTCGATCATGATAAATTTGCATTGCTCGGGGCTGTGCCGATAGAGCAAAGACAGGATCATCGAATTGATCCCCACGGATTTACCCGCCCCCGTGGTGCCCGCCACCAGCAAATGTGGCATGCGGGTCAGATCGGCAATGAACGGCTCGCCACCAATGGTTTCACCCAGGGCCAGTGGCAGTTCCGCCTTGGAACGTTCATAAAGGCCTGAGGCCATAAGCGAGCGTAAAAACACGGTATCGCGGCGTGCATTGGGCAGTTCGATGCCAATAACATTACGTCCCGGGATGACCGCCACGCGACAGGCAATGGCGCTCATCGAGCGGGCAATATCATCAGACAGGCTGACCACCCGGGAGGATTTTAGCCCCGGTGCCGGTTCCAGTTCGTAAAGGGTAACCACCGGCCCCGGCTGTACGTGAACAATCTGGCCTTTAATACCAAAGTCCGCCAGCACCGTTTCCAGCAATTGTGCGTTCTGGCGCAAGGCATTTTCATCAATGTTGGTCACCCGGCCCGCCGGGCGGGTCAGCAAATCCAGACGTGGCAGTTCAAACCCCTTTTTGCCCCCAAAGGGCATGTTCAATTGCTGTTCGCGGGCTTCACGGCGGCTGACGGCCACTTTTTTGGGCTTTTTAACCTGGGCCTTGGTGGTGCGTTTTTTTGGTGCGGCCTTGACTTTGACCGGGCTTTTCCGGCTGCGCTTTCTGGTAGTCAGAGGCGCCTCTTCTTGCGTTCTGAAGTGTTGTAGTACACCGATGGCTCTGTCCAGACCAACCCGGAAGGTTGCCCAGGCCAATCCCGCGGCATCCATAATGGCCCCACCATCGCGAAAGCGCAGTCCAAAGGCAAAGGCAAAGGCAAAAAACGAAAGTATAAAGGCAATAACCGCGGCCAACGGCCCTACCCATGCGGGAAAGCCTGGTCCGGTCAGCGGTAAATAGAACGTGTCTGCCAATACGCCCCCCAGCCCGGTGGCAAAGGGCCATATGGCCGGAATGGGCAGGGCCGCGCTGGCAAAGCTGAGCAGGCCGGCGCCAATGATCAGGCTGGTAATTCGGGGCCAGGTCATCAAAACGCGCCGCAGGGGTCGACTGATCAGCATGACGCCCCAGGCACTGAGGCTAAGGGCCAGTCCATAGGCACCCCAGCCAATGCTTTGCATCAACAGATCAGAGACATAGGCCCCGGCCAGCCCGGCCACATTTTGCGCGGGCCCGTCGGCGGCGCTGTTCAGGCTGGGATCCATGGGGGCATGGGTCAACACCGAAAGGAAAACAAACACCCCCGCTGCCAGAAGAGCCAGGCCGGTCAGGCGCCCCATGGTGGCGCGCATGAACCGGCCGACGGGGCCGTGTTCAAACGCACCATTATCAAATGTCTGATCACTCATCCTGCCGCCAGCCCTCCACGGTGTGTATGCGGAAATCCGGCGGGTATTATGGCGTTAAAGTACAAGCAAGGGGTTAACGCCCATTAACTATCCCTGGGCAAATTCCGGATAGGCCTCCAGACCCAGTTCGGCCTTGTCCAGTCCGATAAACTCTTCTTCATCGGTGCATCGGATGCCTATGGAGGTTTTCAGGACCAGCCAGAGTGCACTGCTGGCGATCACCGTGAACGCGCCAATGGTCACGACCCCCAGCGCCTGCACGCTCAGTTGCTGGACCCAATTTGTGCCGTCAGCCTGATTGGTCCAGGCCACAATCAACGTGCCCCATATGCCGCAAAAAAGGTGCGCCGGTATGGCCCCGACCACATCATCAATTTTCAGGCGATCCAGCAAGGGTACCGCCAGTACTACTATCACGCCGCCCACGGCACCAATGGCAATGGCCTGCCAGACCGCAGGGGCCAGGGGTTCGGCGGTGATGGATACCAGGCCACCAATGGCACCGTTCAGTACCAGGGTCAGGTCGGCCTTTTTATAGATGACCTGGGTCAGGACCAGCGCCATCACCAGACCGGCGGCCGCGGCGGCATTGGTGTTAACAAAAATTTTCGCCACCGCATCAATGTCGGCAATGGTGCCAGCGGCTAATTGCGAACCGCCATTAAAGCCAAACCAGCCAAACCACAAAATAAACGTACCCAGCGCCGCCAAGGGCAGGTTAGAGCCCGGCATGGGCGAAACCGTTTTGCCGCCCGGGTATTTGCCTTTGCGTGCGCCCAGCAGAACTGCCCCGGTCAGGGCTGCCCAGCCCCCCACGGAGTGCACCAGGGTTGAGCCGGCAAAGTCTGAAAAATGCAAGGTAGAGAGCCAGCCACTACCCCAAACCCAGGAGCCGGTAATGGGATAGAAAATGGCACATAATATGATGCTGAAAAACAAAAACGGCCATAGCTTGATCCGTTCTGCCAGGGTGCCGGAGACAACCGACGCGGCGGTAGCAACAAAGGCCATCTGGAAAAACCAGTCCGATGAAGAGGAATAACTCTCGCCATCAGGTTTGCCCGGGCTCCACAGGGCGAAATGCCCGAAAAAGCCGCCATCCACCCCATCATACATCAGGCGATAACCGACAATGTAATAGGCCAGCCCCGCCAGCGCATAAATCGAGACATTTTTCAACGCGATGGTGGCGGCATTCTTTTGTCTGACCAGTCCCGTTTCCAACATGCAGAACCCGGCGGCCATGAACATCACCACCATGCCCGAAATGAGAAACAGATAGGTGTTGTCCACAAAAGCGGAGGTTTGCTGAATGCCGGCCAATTGCTTTTCCAGATCCGCCAGTCGGGCGGTAAGATCGGGGGTGTTGGTAACGGTCTCGAGTATGAACATGGGGCACCTGAAAAATATATGAGTTGTCGCAAGATTGATGCAGCGCAACAAAAACTTGGCTGCGGAGCAAGGCATGGCGAAGGATCAGGAGCAAAGGCCTGCAGATGCCTAAATTTTAGGCACTGTGAGGAGAGATTTGATGCACAGCAGGCCGTGATTGTCGTGAAGGCCTCTAAAATCACAACCAGCTATCCCGTTCAAGAAACTGTCGTGTTTGAAGGCTAGTATCATGTTGGTGTGTGAAAAAGCACAGCAGATACGGAAAACCCTGTGTCACCATTAAACGCATTCACCTTTTTGTGAACATGTTTTTCTTTGCTATGGTTCGCTGTTGTTTAAAGTGAAAATAGAAGTACACTAAAAAATTAGAGGGAACGGGGCAGAGCATTGAGCACAGAAGAGGTTGGGGAACCAAACGGGCGGCGTGAACAAACGCGTATGCGCATTGTTGATGCGGCCCATACAGTCATAGCGAAACACGGTATGAACAGTGCAACCATACGAAAAATAGCGGACGAGGCGCAGGTTTCGCCGGGTCTGGTTATGCAATATTTTCAAACCAAGGCCGAGTTGATTCAGGAAATCTTTCTGGAATCCAATCAGATTCTGATGAAAAAATTCAAGGAAAATATGGATTCAGCAGATTCGTTTCTGGAACTTGCCATGGGGGCATTGGAGGCCATGTGTGCCCGCGACATGCATGATCCGGCTCTGACCCGACAGGTCATGGCCTTTACCTGGTCCTGGGGGCGTGAAGAAGAAGAGCGTTTCAGCAAAACATTGCATGATATGAGCAATGTGGTTGCCAATTCCATGTCGGTGCAGTTTTTGCCCAATGATATAGAGCTGAGGCGTGTGGCTTCTTTTGCGCTGGTCAATATCTATGTCGGCTATTTGCGTATTGCCTTACAGGAAAACTGGTCACAGCAAAAACTGCTCAAGGCAATCGAACCCGGTGTACGCATTGTGGTGGCCGGCCTTGAGGCCATGACGACACAGCAGGTTGCCAAAAAACCATCATGAATTTTGCCTCGGACACGACCGCCCCGGCACATCCCAATGTGTTGCAGGCGGTCCTGGATGCCAATGACGGGTCCGCCCCCAGCTATGGTGCCGATCTCTGGACGGACAAGGCCCGACAGGCCTTAGGCACCATATTTGAAACTGATGATATTGCGATTACTTTTGTAAATTCCGGCACCGCCGCCAATGCACTGGCGCTCAGTATTCTCTGCCCGCCGGACGGGGCCATTCTCTGCCATGAAAATGCGCACATAAACTGTGACGAACGCGGCGCACCCGAATTTTATACCCATGGGGGTAAATTACATTTTCTGTCTGGCGCGCATGATCTGATCACGATCCGGGCCATGGCCCCGGTACTGGAAAAGATGGACCGGCACTTTGTGCATGAAACCCCAGTGGATGTCTTATCCCTGTCACAGCTGAGCGAAGCCGGGACCGCTTATACGCAAGAGGATATCAAAGCGCTCTGCGCCCTGGCCCACAAGGCGAATATGCACACCCATATGGATGGCGCGCGGCTGGCCAATGCGCTGGTCAGTACCGGAAGCAGCCCGGCTGATATGACCTGGCGGGCCGGGGTGGACGTCCTGTCTTTCGGATTCACCAAAAATGGTGCCATGGGGGCCGAGGCGATTATTCTGTTTGGCGAACAAGCCAAGCGTCTGGGTGCTCTGGAGGCACGGCGCAAACGCGGTGGCCATATGCCGCCAAAACAGCGTTTTGTGGCCGCCCAGGTGCTGGCTATGTTGCAGGGTGATTTATGGCTGAGCCTTGCCAGGCAGGCCAATGATGCCGCACAGGCGCTGGCCAAAGGCTTTGTTGAGGCCGGGGCGGTCTTGCAGCACCCGGTACAGGGTAATGAAGTTTTTGTCTGTCTCAAAGATGGCCAGGCTACGGCCCTGCGAAACGCAGGGGCGCAGTTTTATGACGGGCCGGACGGGTCGGCCCGTTTTGTTACCTGTTGGAATACTACCTCCGCAGATGTCCAGGCCGCCGTGAAGGTATTGTCCTAGGGCGGGTGTATGATCGGTGCGCATTCGCGTCTCGCGCGAATCCGTCACCCATGCTATGTTCCGCCCATGACCTGAATTGCATCACAAAAGCCAATGCGAGGGATAGCCATGTATGAGCCACAGATTAAAAGGGCCAAAAACCTGATCCGTTCGCCCTTGAGCGAATGGGAGGTCATTGATGGTGAGCGCGTAGACGTCGCCGAATTATATAAAACCTGGATAATGCCGCTGGCGGCCATACCGGCCATTGGCGGTTTTATTGGCCATTCAATTATGGGGGTGGGGGCGTTTGGTATGCATTATCGCGTGCCGTTTTTCGCAGGTATTTTCAATGGCTTGCTTTCGTTTGCCCTCACTCTTGGCGCGGTTTATGCCTTTGCCTGGATTCTTAATCTACTGGCCCCCTATTTTGGCGCCCAGAAAAATTTTCATCAGGCCCTGAAAGTGGCGGCCTATGCGCCGGTGGCCGGATGGCTGGCCGGGGTGTTTCTGGCGATTCCCATGCTGTCTTTGCTGGCGCTCGCTGGCGGGTTTTATTCCCTGTATCTTTTGTATGTTGGCCTGCCGGTTTTAATGGCGCCCGCCAAAGACAAGGAAATCCTGTATCTGGTGGCGGCCTTGTTTGGTGCCCTATTGCTTAACATCATGATGGGGCAGATCACCCAGGGCATGCGGCCGGCATCCATAAATGCCCCCCATGCCCGGCTTTCCCAAAACCTGGACCAGGAAAAACAATCCAAGGCCATGGAAAAGGCCCTGCAAAGCGGCGATCTTGGGGGGATGCTGGCGGCGCTGGGCGGCGGTTCTGCCAAGGTGGTCAGTGATACAGAGGCTCTAAAAAAACTGGCCCCGGATCGCCTTGGTGGTCTGAAACGGGTGTCTCTGACGGTTGAAAAACTGGATGTCCCGATCCGGGCGATCACGCTGAAAGCCAAATATGAAGGCAAGGGCGATCGCCATATGACCCTGACCATCATGAATTCACCGGGGGTAAATTTTTTGAAAACCATGGCGGGCCTGTCCGGGGCTGTACGTTCCACCAAGAAAAACGATGGCAGTTTTGAAAAACTTTCCAAAGAGAAGGACCGGCTGGTCATGCAAAGCTGGGATGCCCCATCAGCCAAAGGCAATTATGCCTGGAGCTATAAAAACTTTATCGTTTCGCTGGAAGGCCGGGATGTGCCGCCCAAGACCTTGAGAAAGGCCGCCACCGTCATTACATCAGCTGCATTGGACGATTTACCGACCGGCTGATCCGTATGCCTGCGGCGCTAGGTCACGGCAGAGGCCGGGCAGATACGGCTAGAATGTCCCATCGACCCTTAAAACAAGGACCGTAGATATGGAAATTTCACCTGATCTGGTTAATGCGATTATCGAACACGCCCATGCTTTTGACGTCAAGGAAGCCGAAACCGACCCGGATTCCGGCTCCAACCCCACGGACGATGGGGATCTGGATGTATTGCAGGATACGCCGGATGACTTGACCGGTGCCGACCTGCGGGCCGTAATCGAGGCCTTGAATGTGGATCAGGCGGCCGAGCTGGTGGCGCTGATGTGGATTGGCCGGGGTGAATATGAAGGCAGCGAATGGGCCCATGCGGTCAAACGCGCCCGCGAACGGGCCACTGGCCCCACCTCGCGCTATCTGATGGGTGTCCCCATGCTGGGTGACTATCTTCAGGATGGCCTGCAGGCGGTGCTGGATGCCGGGGTTCGCGACGAAGCCTGAGGTCGAACGCCTATTTTTTTCTGGCCAGAGGGTGCGCCGTTTGCACCAGCGTTTTCAGGCGCTCATCCAGCACATGGGTATAAATCTGTGTGGTGGAGATATCCGCATGGCCAAGCAGCATTTGTACGGTACGCAAATCGGCGCCGCCGGCCAGCAAGTGACTGGCAAAGGCATGGCGCAGCACATGGGGGGAAATGCGGGTGCTATCCAACCCGGCTTTGGTTGCCAGCGCCTTGATGATCGCATGAAAACGTTCGCGGCTGAGATGTCCGGTTTTGGCCCGTGAGGGAAAAAGAAACCCTGTCGCCCGTGAAGCGGTTGGCCCGGCGGGCAGAAATTGTTCTCGAACGGGCTGATAGGCGCGGATGGCATCCAGGGCTGCATGGCTGAGCGGTACCAGCCGTTCCCTGCCGCCTTTGCCGCGCACCATCAACATGCGTTCTTCGCGCTGGCCGGTCACCGTCGGCAGGCTCAGCATTTCTGATACCCGCAGACCCGACGCATAAAGAATCTGAAGAAGCGCGTGGGTGCGCAAACCCCGGGGGCTGGTGTCGGCGGCCGCCGTGGTCAGCAAGGTGTTCACCTCTTCATGGGACAGGACCTTGGGTAGGGGGCGTGGCAGTTTGGGGGAACTGAGGGCCAGTGCCGGATTGTGATCCAGTATGTTTTCGCCATGGGCAAAGCGGTATAGGCGGCGCAGCGCACTGAGCTTTCGGGCGGCGGTGCGTGCCCCCAGATCCCGACGGGCCAGATCCCCCAGCCAGCCTTCCAGCGTTGTCTGGGTCGCGGTCTGCAAGGTTGTTTTCTGTTTCTGTAAATATCCCGCCAGGTCTTCCAGATCCCGGCGATAGGCCAAAATGGTATTTTGCGCCGCGCCGCGTTCGGCGCTCATCATCTCTAAAAACTGTTCGATAAGCGCCTGATCATTCATTTAGGTTTGCCACGGTTTGCAGGCGCGGCCCCAGCATCATTTCCAGCACCGCCTGACGGGCCAGACCTGCATACCCCATGGTGCCAAGGGCACTGATCACATTGGCCCCGCACTGGGGATCAACTCGATCAAAGCCGGTGTCGGCCAGCATCAGAGCGGCGCGCAGAAAGCTGGCGGCGCGGGCCTTGTGCCGCGCCCCATCAGTAATGGCGGCCATGGCCCCGGCGCGACAATGGGCAAATTCTTCATTATCGATGGTCTGGTTAAACAGAAAACGGCGATGATGATCATCCAGACTTGCCCCCAGCGCCCACAGCGCCATCAGGTCGGTATAGGCAAGATTGACATTATTGTTCTGGGCTTGGCCTGCATTGTCAAAATCCAGACCTGTCAGGGCGATGTTCTTTTGTCCAAGCGCCAGCAGACGCCGTAGAGAGGCAGAGGGCGCGGTGGCAAAACTATTGGCCAGATCCGGGCGTTCTGCGGCCAGCGCGGCATAAACAAACAGACGGCTCATGGCATTGCTGAGCGGCAGGTTCTGGCCAGAAAGGTCCTGTAATAACGGGGTATAAAGCCGCGCAGCAGCCATAAAGGCACCCAGATCCCTTTCCTGTTGCAGACCTTCATAGGCGGCTTTGGCCAGTCCGGCGGGAGTGCTGGCCCGCAGGGCACTTTGATAAAGGAGCGCGGCGCGCGGACCGCCGGATTTATCCAGCGCCAGTGCCAATAGGGTGCCGTCCCGCTCTGCCGGGTTTTGGGTGTCTTCCGGTGGAGGTTGCATGGCCAGTGTTTCCGGCGGGCGCTGGCTTGCCTCCGGGGCAGGAGTGGCCGGTTCCGGAGACGGCAGGCCTGGCCAGCCAAGATAGGTATCTGCCAGGGCATTGGTATTTAACAGGCCGGCGGCGGCCATCATCCGGGCGGCATCCAGACCCACCTCACCTTCGGCTCCCACCATGGCGCTTTTAAGCGAAAACGGTGCCTCTGAAAGATCAATGGGAGCATTGGAAAAACGGGCCATGGCCAGTTCCAGTGCATTTATGGGTTTGATCAGTGTTTTGTCCTTGTGCACCATACGGTTCAGGGCCAGCAGAAAGTCCACATCTTCCGGATCGGCTTCCAGTACCAGATCGGCAGTCAGCTCGGCCGCTGCAGTGCGCCCTTCGCGGGCCAGGCAAAAGGCCCGTACCTTGAGCCAGAAAACCGCGCCACGCCCGTTTTGCAGCCGAATGGCGGTTTCACAGGCATTGCTTTCCTGACCCAGCGCCAGAAAGGCGCGGGTGGCGATGGCGGCATTTTCCGGGTCCGACAGCCCGCCAGGGCTGCGTTCGGCCAGATTAATCACGGCCTGTAATTGTCCCAGACGATACACACTGGCCAGACGCAGGCTGGCCAGGGTCATATCGCCCTTGCCGCCTTTTGGTGGATCGGATGGAGAGATCAGCACGCTGGCCGCCAGCCGGTTCAGCAAAGGCGATGCCCCAATCTCCGGCAGATCGCTCATCAACTGGGCGGCTATTTCGGCGCCGGTGCCCTGCCATTGCTGCATGGGCATTTTAAAGGGAATACCAGACAGGCCCCCGACCCGAAACGGTTCAACCTGTCCCAGACTTTGCACCTGTACTTGCACTTGTGCCGCCGATGCCGTGGACGGGCTGGGCAGGGGAGCCACCGCCGTTAGGGCGCCCGGTTTCGCGGCGGGCAAGGCCGCTGGCGCCTTGGTCGGCGCATCGGTCTGGGCCATGGCCGGGACCGCCCCCAGATAACAAAGGGCGGTGATAACCGTTACGATAAAGCGAGACCTATAATCCATTTTGCAATTCAACCCGGATCTGACTGGTTTGGGAGACCTGTTTGCCGGCCGCACCGACCAGCATGGCAAAGCCGGCAAAAACCAGCGCCAAGGCTATAAATACACCAAAAGCGATCCGTCGCATTCGTATTCTCCTCACAGGAATAATATTTAATTACACTATGCCGGACCGGGACGGGTTTGCACAGTCAGCGTGGCTGACGTATAGCCAAAGTGTGGCAAATCTAGGAAAGCATACGTCGATTTCTCAGTCAGCAGACATGTCTGACAGGATGATTGTGTTGATCGGTCTGATGGGGGCGGGCAAAACTACCATTGGGCGGCGGTTGGCCACGGCATTGGATTTACCATTTTTTGATGCTGACGAGGAAATTGAAAAATCTGCCGGGCGCAGTGTAGAAGACATTTTTGCCGATTTTGGCGAAGCCGCCTTTCGCGATGGTGAACGCAAGGTTATCGAACGCTTGCTGGCTGGGCCGCGCGGGGTGCTGGCCACCGGCGGCGGGGCCTTTATGGACCCCGCCACCCGCGCCATTATTCGCAAAAAAGGCCTCAGCATCTGGCTGCATGCGGATCTGGATGTGTTGATGGAACGGGTGTCCTTGCGCAATACCCGGCCCCTTTTGCGACAACCCAACCCCCGCCAGGTCATGAAAGCCCTGATGGAGAAGCGTTATCCCATCTATGCACAGGCCGATATTCGTGTTGAAAGCGGCGTCGATACCCATGGGCGGGCGGTGGAACAGATCATTGCCGCCTTGAAAGACAGACAGCAAAATTCATGAGCAAGACCGCTTTTCATACAATCAAGGTTGACCTGGGCGCCCGTTCCTATCCCGTGTATTGCGGGCCGGGAGCACTGGATGCCTCGATGGCGACCATCAAGGCCCTTTGCCCCAACGGGCGGCTGGTGTGCGTGACCGATGAAACCGTGGCGGGGCATCATCTGGAAACCCTGCAAAGCGCCTGTACGGCGGCGGGCGTTACGTTAAAGGCGCTGGTCATCCCCCCCGGCGAAGCACAAAAAAGCTTTTCCCGGCTGGAAAGCCTGTGCACGGATCTGTTGGCGCTGGAGGTCGAGCGCGGCGAGGCCATTGCCGCCTTTGGGGGCGGCGTGGTGGGCGATCTGACCGGTTTTGCCAGTGCGATTTTGAAACGTGGCACCGCCTTTATTCAGATCCCGACCACTTTACTGGCCCAGGTCGATAGTTCGGTTGGCGGTAAAACCGCCATCAATGTCCCGGCGGGCAAAAATCTGATCGGGGCCTTTCATCAACCGGCTCTGGTGATCGCCGACAGCGGCTTTTTGCACACATTACCTGCGCGCCAAATGCGAGCCGGCTATGCGGAAATTGTAAAACTGGCCGCCCTTGGCAATGCGGATTTTTTCAACTGGCTGGAAGAAAACGGTGCGGCGTCCCTGCACGGTGATGAAGCCCTGTTGGCCGAGGCCATTGCCCGTTCGGTCTCCGGCAAAGCCGATATTGTCGCCCGGGACGAGCGGGAAAACGGCGTGCGGGCGCTCCTGAACCTTGGGCACAGCTTTGGTCATGCTCTGGAAAGTCTGGCGGGCTATGAAGGGGCGCTGATCCATGGCGAGGCCGTGGCCGCGGGCATGGGCGTTGCCTTTGCCTATGGGGTGCATCTGGGCCTGTGTGCACAAGGCGATCATGATCGCCTAGTCCGCCATCTTGGTGCCTGTGATCTGCCAACGGGCTTGAGCACCACGCCCGGCGGGCCTTATAGTGCGGCGGCCATGATGCCAATATTGATGAATGACAAAAAGAACCAGCGCGGGAAATTGCGGCTGGTGCTGCCGCGCGCCCTGGGTGATGCCTTTGTTTATGAGGAAACGGACATGGCGGGCTTGCAGGCCTTTTTACACGCGCAATCGGGGCAAGCCTGATGGATCCGGCTACTTTGCTGATCGGCGGCGCCGTGGTGCTGTTGCTGATTTTATCAGCCTTTTTTTCCGGCTCGGAAACGGCGCTGACCGCGACCTCGCGAGCGCGTATGCACCAGTTGGAAAAGGAAGGGGTGAAGGGCGCCAAGCGCGTTAACCAGCTGATCGCCGATCGGGAAAGCCTGATCGGGGCGATCCTGCTGGGCAATAATCTGGTCAATATTCTGGCTTCGGCGCTGACCACGGCGCTGTTTTTGCGCCTGTTCGGCCATTATGGGGTGGTGTTGGCCACCGTGGTAATGACTGCCCTGATTCTGATCTTTGCCGAAGTGGCTCCTAAAACCTGGGCAATCAGCAATCCGGACCGCGCCGCCATGATGGTGTCTGCACCGATCAAGCTGGTGCGTATTTTCTTTGCCCCGGTGGTGCTGGGCGTAGAGGCCATTATCAAGGGCCTGTTCAAAATTTTCGGTATTCGCGCCGAAGGATCGATACTCAGCCCCCACGAGGAAATTCGTGGTGCCGTAGACCTTTTGTCCCGCGAGGGTGGGGTTAAAAAACACGACCGCGATATGATTGGCGGGATATTGGATCTACGCGATCTTAGCGTTGAAGACATTATGATTCACCGCAAGAACATGTATGTTATTGATATCAGCCAGCCACCCCAGGACATCATTATCGAAGCCCTGCAAAGCGCCTATACGCGTCTGCCCTTATGGGAGAATGACCCGGAAAACATTGTTGGCATTATCCACGCCAAGGATTTGCTGCGGGCCATTCATGCCAAAAACGGCGATTTTAATGCCGTGGATATTCGCGCCATAATGCGCAAGCCCGTCTTCACCCCCGAAACCACCACCTTGCCGGAACAATTGAATATTTTTCGGGCCGATCATGAACATTTTGCCCTGGTGGTGGATGAATATGGGGCCTTGATGGGCCTCGTGACCCTGGAAGATATACTGGAAGAAATTGTCGGTCAGATCGAGGACGAGCACGATCGTCCGGTGCGCGGCGTAACCCGCCAGAGCGATGGTTCGGTGCTGGTCAATGGGGATGTCAGCGTGCGCGATCTGAACCGGGCGATGGAATGGGATCTGCCTGATGAAGAGGCCGTGACCGTGGCGGGTCTGGTGATCCATGAAAGTCAAACCATTCCACAAGTTGGTCAGGCGTTTTCCTATTATGGCTATCGCTTTGAAATTACCGGGCGCAAGCGCAATCAGATCACGTCCCTAAAAATCACCCCGGTAGGATAGGGGAAATATGTCATTGCCCGATTTATGCGGGTAATCCAGCATCTTTCCCAATATCGCTCTGGATTACCGGGACAAGCCCGGTAATGACACAGGTAATTTTTCAAGTGGAAAGAAAAATACCAAAGGTGACTTTTTAATCGTGTGGGTTTACACCTGCGCGCTACCCTTAAAGGAGCCTTCTATCATGTCCCGATTGCCGTTTATCCGATCTCTGCTTGTCTTTCTTCTTCTTGCCATGCCGGTGTCGGCGTTGGCCAGAGAGGCGGCCGATACGATCGTTTATGGCGATTATGTGCTGAGCATGGAAAAAGGCGCCGGCGTTCTGCGTGATGGGGCGGTGGCCATCAAAGATGGTGCCATTCTGGCCGTGGGACCGCGGGCTGAAATCAACGCGCAATACAAGGCGGCCAGGAAAATTGCCGGTCATAACAAGGTGTTGATGCCGGGCCTGGTCAATGGTCATACCCATGCCGCCATGGTGCTGTTTCGTGGCATGGCCGATGATATGACGCTGATCAACTGGTTGCAAAACTATATCTTCCCCATGGAAGGCAAGTTTGTGGACGAAGACTTTGTCCGGGCCGGGGCGGCGCTGGCCTGTTGGGAAATGGTGCGCGGCGGCACCACCACCATTGTGGATATGTATTTTTACCCGCGCATTGCCGCGCAAGTTTATGAAACCTGTGGCATTCGCGCCATTTTGGGCGCGCCCATGATCGATTATCCCAGCCCCGGTTTCAAAGGCTGGGATGACAGCTTTGCCGCGGGCAAGGATTTTGTTGCCAACTTCGAGGATCCCAGCGGTAAATTGATCCCCGCCTTCGCGCCTCATGGGGCCTATACGGTGTCGCCGGAGCATCTCAAAGAAGTGCTTGCCGCCGCCAAGGCGGCCAACGCCCCCCTGATGATGCATGTGGCCGAAAGCCCCTCGGAAATGGCGGTGATGAAAGAGCGCTATCACAACACGTCGGTGCGCCATATTGCCGGTCTTGGCATGCTGGATTACCCGCTGATCGCCGCCCATATGGTCTGGCCTGATGAGGACGAGATCGACATGATGGCGCTGGGCGGCAAAACCGGGCCGATCCATAACCCGACCTCGAACATGAAAACCGCCGCCGGGTTCTCACCCGTATCGCAAATGATTGCCAAGGGCATTAATGTGGGTCTGGGTACCGATGGGGCGGCGTCCAATAATGATCTGGATATGTGGGAGGAAATTCGCCTTGCTGCGCTCATTCACAAAGGCAAATCCGGCGATGCTACCGTTATGCCTGCCGATACCGCTTTGGCCATGGCCACCCGTATGGGGGCGGCGGCCATCGGCCTTGGAGATGTCACCGGTTCCTTAAGCGCGGGCAAACGCGCCGATATGATTCAGCTCACCCTGACCAGTCCGCGTATGGAGCCGCTTTATGATATCGAATCTCATCTGGTCTATGTGGCTGGATCCCGCGATGTGGTGATGACCATGGTCGATGGCCAGGTGCTGATGCAAAACGCCAAGGTGCGCACGCTTAGCGCTAAAATGGTGATCCATAATGCCGAGGTGCAGGCCAATAAAATCCGCACGGCCCTGGCGGCCGGTGAAACCCCGGCTAAAAACTAGGCCGCTTTTGGGGCCGTATTGCTGGTCTTGAGGGCACCCAGTGCGCTTTCAAGATCGGCCCAGATGTCTTCCACATTTTCCAGCCCCACGGACAGGCGGATCAGGCTGTCTGAAATGCCATGTTCGGCGCGTTCCTCGGGGGTGTAGGCCGCATGGGTCATACTGGCCGGGTGCTGGATCAGGCTGTCCGCATCGCCAAGGCTGACGGCGCGCTTGATGAGATTCAGCGTATTCATCATGTGCATGGCGCCGCCAATATCGGTGTTCAGTTCCAGCGCAATCATGCCGCCGGGGGCGCGCATTTGCCGCTGTGCCAGATCAAACTGGGCAAAGCTTGGCAAGCCGGGATATGAGACGGTTTTAACCAGCGGATGTGCCTCCAACCGTTCGGCAATGATTTGTGCCGAGGCTGAGTGGCGATCCATGCGCAGATCAAGGGTTTTTAGGCCGCGCATGATCTGGTGCGCCGTTAGCGGCGTCATCACCGCGCCGGTCATGTCTTTGAGGCCCTCAACGCGGACCTGCATCATGTCTTCGGCATTGCCCGCCGCCATGCCGGCGATCAAATCCCCATGACCGCCCAGATATTTGGTTGCCGAATGCACCACTATGTCTGCGCCCAGTTTCAAGGGCTGTTGCAGATAAGGCGTGCAATAGGTGTTATCGACAATGGTTTTGGCCCCCACGGTTCGTGCAAGGGCGCTAATGGCGGCAATATCCACCAGGCGCATATTGGGATTGGCCGGGGTTTCAAAATAGACGATTTTGGTCTTATCGCTCAGCACCGCCGCAACCGCGGCCGGGTCGGTCATGTCCACATCGATGATTTTTACGCCAAAGCGGCTAAGGCCATGATGCAAATAGGCAAAGGTACAGCCATAAAGGGTTTTATCGGCAACCACCTCATCGCCGGCGCTGAGGAATGTCCAGAACACCGAGGCTATGGCTCCCATGCCGGATGCAAAAGAGAGCGCCGCTTCGGCCTCTTCCAGCGCGGCAAAGCGCTCTTCAAGGGCGCTTAACGTGGGGTTGCTGACCCGGCTGTAAAAATGGCCGGGCCGTTCGCCGGCAAACATCGCCGCGCCCTCTTCAACCGAATTAAAGGTAAAGGTAGAGCTGAGATAAAGCGGCGGGTTTAGCGCGCCTTCGGGTTGTGATCCGTGATCCAGGCCATGAATGGCGCGGGTGGCAAAACCGGTCTTCGAAGTTTGATCAGCCATCAGTCATACCTTTGCAATTTACGTTAGCCCAGATTAGCCGATTTTGGCCGCTATGTGCTTGCGTATGATTGCGGGTGATGAAAGAATATTAGCAGATAATGCCAAAAAAGAGAATATTATGGATATCATAGACCGTAAAATTGTCCGTGCCTTGCAGGAAAATGCACGGCTGAGCAATCAGGAATTGTCCGAGCGGGTGGGCCTGTCGCCCTCGCCCTGTCTGCGCCGGGTGCGGGCGCTGGAAAGGCGCGGCGTGCTAAGCGGGTATACGGCGCTGGTGGATCAGGAAAAATACGGCCTGCCGCTGAATGTGTTTGTCGAGATCAAGATGGAGCGCCCGTCCGACGAGCTGATCCGTGGCTTTGAGGCGGGCATTGCCCGCGCCGATGAAATTCTGGAATGTTATCTGATGACCGGGTCCAGCGATTATTTGCTGCATGTGGTCAGTGCCAGCCTGCAAGATTATGAAAACTTTATCCGCAATGTGCTGACCAAATTGCCGGGCGTGCGCTCTATCGATTCCAAATTTGCCTTCGGGCTGGTGAAGAAAAATACGGTCTTCCCGCCGGGTTAGGTGGTTCTAAAACCGCTTCGCCAACCCTATACTGACCCTCCACCGCCAAAGGACAGATCATGACCGACCTTACTACCCTTGCCGCCAACGCCCCCAAGGCTGAATTGCATTTGCATATCGAGGGCTCGTTCGAGCCGGAACTGATGTTTGAAATTGCCGGACGCAATGATGTGGATCTGCCGTTCAAAAGCGTTGAGGAGATCCGCGCCGCCTATGATTTTTCCAACTTGCAGGAGTTTCTGGACATTTATTATCAGGGCATGAGCGTGCTGTTGAAAGAACAGGATTTTTACGACCTGACCTGGGCTTATTTGCAACGGGCCGCCGCCGATCATGTGATCCATACGGAAATTTTCTTTGATCCTCAGGGGCATACGGAACGTGGTGTTGCCTTTGCCGATGCGGTGGGCGGCATTGCCCGGGCGCTGGGCGATGCGCAGGACAAGCTTGGCATCTCCTCAAAACTGATCATGTGCTATTTGCGCCATCTACCTGAAGAAGACGCGCTGGTCACATGGGACGAGGCCCAGCCGTTTTTATCACTGATTGATGGGGTGGGGCTGGATAGTTCCGAGGTGGGCCATCCGCCTTCAAAGTTCAAAGCCGTGTTTGCCAAGGCGCGGGATGCTGGCTTGCACGTGGTGGCCCATGCGGGCGAGGAGGGACCTCCCGCTTATGTCTGGGAGGCGCTGGACGATCTGCAGGTGGATCGCATTGATCACGGCAATCGCGCGTTAGAAGATGCAAAACTGGTCAAACGACTGGCCGAGGAGGGCATGTGCCTGACCGTCTGCCCGCTTTCCAATCTGAAATTATGTGTCATTGATGATATGAAAAACCACCCCATCCCGGCCATGCTGGCGGCGGGTCTAAAGCCTTGTGTAAACGCTGATGACCCGTCCTATTTTGGCGGCTATGTGAATGATAATTTTGCCGCTCTGATTGCGGCCCTGCCCCTGACTCGTGCCGATATCGAAGCGCTGTTGCGCAACAGCTTTGAAGGCTCGTTTATGGATGAGGGCGATAAAAAAGCCGCTTTGGCCAGATTGGACGCTTATCTGGCGGAGGCTTCATAAATCAACGGCCCCATGGCCAGCCCGGTATGAAAATACTGGGTACGCCAGTTGGGCCGGATACGGTCCAGCAACAGTGCTTCGCCGGCCCCCAGGGCATAAAAGCTGACCCGTTTATTCTGGGTCAGATCAAAATGCTCCAGGTTTTCCAGCACGCGCGTTCGCAGATTCACCGCCAGCGCTGAATAATCATACGGGCTTTGTCCACGCCGTGCGCGCTCAATCGCCGCTTCGGCCAGGGCAATCTCGCTATAGCGGGCAACGCCCTCCTGCCAGAGCTGAAACTCCCCATAACGTATTTCGCGGGGGCTGAGGCGCACAAAGGCGCGCTGGCGGGCCGTTCGATAGGCCGCAAGAGCTGTTTCCAAATCCGCGACAGGGCTGTGCAAGGCCGCGGCCAGTTTATGAGCCATAAGGGCAAAGTTCTTTGCTGTGGTGGCATCGGCATAGGGAAAGGGAAAATCCAGCATCCACATGCCGCCACCTTCCCCGCCGGATAAATCCAGCGCCTTGACGGCGTCGTAATAGCCGGGCTGGCCCATTTGCATCTGGTGAAAATGTTCATGCAACAAGGTGGCGATCCAGGCGGCATGGCTGCCTTCGGTCTGTGCCGGGGCGCCGATTACCACGGTGGAAATGCCGTCCACCGCCGGGAAAGTGGCTTTTAAATTGGCGGCAAAAACACGTTTGCGGATTTTGATGGCACATTTGGTAAAGGGGTCGGTATGCCAGGAGGTAAACCCCTTGGCCGCCCCCGCAGGGCAAAATAAAAAGCTGTTATCCTTGCCAACGAACAGAACCGGATAGGGGATTTTGCCAAAGCCCGGCCAGATGGTATCGCCCTGAGTGCCCGCAATGGATCGCGCTTCGCCAATCAGGGGCGCAATGTGCAAGGGCAGAGCCGGTTGCACCCACAGGGCCAATGACAATCCAAGGGTCAGCATAGGGACACTAAACCCCATATGCCTGGCCGGCGCACGTTAAATCTGCGCTAGGCGGTGGTGTCTACATTGCTGCCGGGTTCTTCGTCCTTGGCCGGGGTGTTTCCCTGGTCTTCGGGTACGGGGGGCTGGCCGGAGGAGACGGCCACCATGGCGGCGCGCAAGGTTCGATCGCCCAGCAAATAACCAGGCTGGATCACCTCGACCACTTCACCGGCAGGTGCTGTGGAGGGAATTTGCGCCACGGCCTGATGGTGGTTGGGGTTAAATTTTTCGCCCTTGGGGTCGATTTTGCGTACCCCGTGACGGTCCAATGCCGCGTGCAGGGTTTTATCGGTCAGTTCCACGCCCGAGATCAGGCCGCCCAAAGCCTCGGAGGCATGGTCGCGTGCCTCGGCCGGAATGGCCGCCAGAGCCCGGGACAGATTATCGGCCACATCCAAAAGGTCGCGGGCCAGCCCGGTAACTGCATATTTGCGTGCGTCGGTTACTTCGCGCGCGGCGCGTTTGCGGGTATTTTCGGCCTCGGCGGCAATACGAAACATTTGTTCGCGCAGCTTGCCCAGCTCTTCGCGCAAATCCGGTTCCTGTTCAACTGCGCCGGCATCCAAGGCTTCGACATTGTCGTCCTGGGGTGCTTCGTTTTCCGCCTCTGGGGTTTGCGGTTCGTCCTGATTGTTTTCGTTATCGCTCATCTTCGTTTCCATCTATTTGCCGGTCAGGCGGTCAAGGACATGCCCGACAGCACGGGCGGTATAATCCACCATGGGAATCACCCGTGCATAATTTATCCGTGTTGGACCAATGACGCCAAGGGCGCCAATGATTCGTCTTTCGCTATCCATATAGGGTGCCACGATCACGCTGGAACCCGACAAACTGAATAAAGCGTTCTCTGAACCGATAAAAATTTTCACTCCCGGGGCATTCTGGGCCTGATCCAACAGCGAAACCATTTCTTTTTTGCGTTCCAGATCATCAAACAGATAGCGAATGCGCTCCAGGTCGATATCGGCCTCGACCGCGCCCAACAGATTGGAACGCCCGCGTACAATCAGTGTGCGTTCGGTGGACGGCCCACCGGCCCAGTCGGCCAGCCCCTTGGTGATCAACCCTTCGGCGGCCTCGTCCAGGGCGCTGGTATGATTGGCAATGTCGTCCAGAATATCTTTGCGGGCCTCGTCCAAGGTGCGTCCCTTCAGGCGCGCCGAAAGATAATTCCCCGCTTCGCTCAGGGCGGCCGGTGTGGCCCCGGGCGGCGGGCTCATCAGGCGGTTTTCCACACTGCCGTCTTCATAAACCAGCACGGCCAGGGTCTGTACGGATGAAATGGGAACAAATTCCACATGGCGCAGGGCGCTTTCATGCACAGGGGCCAGCACCAGTCCGGCCCCGCCGGCCAGACCCGAAAGCAGGCTGGAAGCCTCGGTCAGGGCCTGATCCAGCGTTGCGCCCTTGGCCCGCACCCGGGCATCAATGTCGCGCTGTTCATTTTCTACCAGATCGCCGATCTGCAACAGCCCATCGACAAACAGGCGCAGACCCGCCTGGGTCGGCAGGCGCCCGGCACTGACATGGGGCGAGGTAAGAAGACCCATAGAGGCCAGATCCGCCAAGGTGTTGCGAATAGAGGCCGAAGACAGGCCGGTTTTACCACTTTGGGCCAGTTTGCGAGACCCCACCGGTTCTCCGTCTCGAAGATAAGATTCCACCAGTTCGCGGAAAATTTCGCGGCTGCGGGCATCCAGTGCACTCAATGGGTTTGATGGTGTGGTGTTCATAGGCAAAAGAAATGGTGCACAGACCCTTTCGTCAAGGGCAAAGCAAAAGAGCATTGCAGTATTGCTCAGGGTGTTTATGTACGGCCCTCACAAATTGATATGGAGTTTCCCCATGCGCCTGTCCGGCCGCCAGAATGATGAATTACGCGCCTTCAGTTTTGAAGTAGGCATTATGCCCTATGCCGAAGGCTCGTGCCTGGTGCGCTTTGGCAACACCCATGTGCTCTGTTCGGCCAGTGTCGAGACCCGGGTGCCGCCCTGGATGCGTGGTTCGGACAAGGGCTGGGTGACGGCGGAATATGGCATGTTGCCCCGCTCGACCCATGGACGCATGCGCCGCGAGGCGGCCGCGGGTAAACAGTCTGGCCGCACCCAGGAAATCCAGCGCCTGATCGGGCGCTCTTTGCGTGCCGTGACCGACTTAACGGCGCTGGGCGAACGCCAGATTGTGCTCGATTGCGATGTTATTCAGGCCGATGGCGGCACCCGCACGGCCTCCATTTGCGGGGCTTGGGTGGCGTTAAAACTGGCCTGTCAGGGGCTGGTCAAGGAAGGCCTGCTTGAGGCAGACCCGGTGTTTGATATGGCGGCGGCCATTTCCTGCGGCGTGGTGGATGACACCCCGGTGCTGGATCTGGAATATATCGAGGACAGCCGGGCGCAGACGGATGCCAATTTTGTGCTCTCCGGCGCTGGCGGCATTATTGAGGTACAAGCCACCGCCGAAGACAAGCCTTTGGCCTTTGATGATTTTGATGCACTGATGGTGCTGGCCCGCACGGGCTGTGCCAAAATCTTTGAAGCGCAAAAAGTGGCCGTGGGCTAAGCCCTAGCTCGTGAATGCCAACACGGCTTAGGTCACAATCTGCGCGGCCAGCTCGCTCATCTGGGTGTTGGCAATGGCCAGTTTGGCCAGGGTCCATTCGCCGGTGGCGTCCAGTTCATCAAAGGTATTCATGGTCTTGATGGCCAGCGCCCCATTGGCATCTTTCCATGCCTGAACAATCTCTTGTGCCCAGGCCCGGTCCGGCGCGCCGCCATTGCTGGCCGGTGCATTGCCGGTTTGGGTGGCGTGGGCAATGGCTGAACAGGTCAGGCCACGCTGGGCGCTGTACAGATCTTCGATCAGCCGGCGCACCGCCAGACGGTCCCAGCGCTGGTCGGTATCCAGCTGGCCGGCGGCACAGCGCAACCGATCAAAGCAGAACTGGTCCCCAAAGGCATGATACAGCGCCGCCACCGGCAGCACCGGCCAGTTTTCCTTGGTCGCCAGGTCCAGAACATCGGTTGCCGAGATTAAGGGGCGCAACATGGCAATATCGTGGGCCAGCTCGCCAGGGGCACCATCCTTTTCAAAACGGGCAATGCGCTTGGTAATGCGTTCCTGCTCAAAGGGCGAAATGAAGCTGGCGGTATCGGCACACAGGCCCGCTATGCCATCTTTATAGGTGGCAATAAAGGCACCCATTTCCTTGATATTGGTGCCAAAGCGTCGGGCCAGCCAATAGCTTTCGCGGCGCACCAGGCGCATGACTTCGCGGTGCAGTTCATAAAGCCCAGCAACGGGTGCCTTGTTGTCATAAGAGTTTATACGCGCAATCAAGGCATCAAATCCAAACAATTGGCGACTGGCCTCAAAGGCACGGGCGGCATCGGCGGTACCCACCCCGGCCCCGGCGGCCAGGCGGTAAATAAAGGTAGGGCCGCCCTGATTAACGATATCGTTGACCAGTACTGTGGAAATGATTTCGCGGCGCAGCCGGTGATGTTCACGTTCTTCGGTATAGCCCTCAACCGCCTTTGGAAAATAATGGGTAAGCAAAGGCGCAAAATGTGGATCATCCGGCAAATGACTGTCCAGCAATTCCTCGACCAGGGTATTTTTGGCATAAGCCATCAGCGTGGCAATTTCCGGCCGGGTCAGGGTGTCGCCGGCTTCGCGTCGCGACAACATTTCATCTGATGAAGGCAGACCTTCGACCACCCGGTCCAGCTGGCCTTTTTCCTCCAAGCTTTCCATATAGCGCTCAAAAGGCTCCATATCATAAGGTGCCGTCAGCTGGGCCATAGAGAGCGCCAGGGTCTGGTCGTAATTATGGCGCAGGACGTGCCTGGCCACATCATCGGTCATCGAGGCCAGAACCTTGTTGCGGCCCTCAAGGGTCAGCTTGCCAGCACGGATGGCAGCGTTCAGCAGGATTTTCAGATTTACCTCGTGATCCGAGGTATCCACGCCGGCTGAATTATCAACAAAATCGGCATTAATGCGCCCGCCCGCCTTGGCGTACTCGATCCGGCCCGCCTGGGTAATGCCCAGATTGGCCCCTTCGCCAATAACCTTGGCCCCGACCTCACCGGCATTGACCCGAATGGCATCATTGGCCTTGTCGCCAACCTGCCAGTTCTGTTCTTCAGCGCTTTTGATATAAGTGCCAATGCCGCCAAACCAGAGAAGCTCGCATGGGGCCTGCAACAGGGCGTTGATAATATCATTGGGCGCAGCGGCCTTGCCTTTAAGGCCGGTCATTTTGCGCATCTCATCCGTGAGGGGGATGGATTTGGCGCTGCGGCTGAAAATGCCACCGCCTTTGGAAATCAGCTTTTGATCATAGTCCTGCCAGCTGGTGCGGGGCAGATCAAACAGGCGCTTGCGTTCGGCCCAATTGGCCGCCGCATCGCCGGGGTCCGGGTCAATAAAAATATCACGATGGTCAAAGGCCGCCAACAGGCGGGTGTGTTTGGATAACAACATGCCATTGCCAAAGACATCACCGGACATGTCGCCGACCCCGATCACGCTGAACGGTTCGTTCTGGATATCTTTACCCATTTCGCGGAAATGGCGTTTGACCGCTTCCCAGGCCCCACGGGCGGTGATGCCCATTTTCTTGTGGTCATACCCCACCGAGCCACCCGAGGCGAAGGCATCATCCAGCCAGAATCCGTATTCCTCGGCCATGGCATTGGCGATATCGGAAAAAGTGGCCGTACCCTTGTCGGCGGCCACTACCAGATAGGGGTCATCCTCGTCCCAGATCACCAGATTTTCCGGGTGTACCACATTACCGGCGGTATCCAGGGTGTCGGTCAGGTCTAAAAGACCGCGAATAAAGCTTTTATAGGCGTTGATACCTTCGGCCTGTATTTCATCGCGGGTGCCGCCTCTTGGCAGGCTTTTGGGGAAAAAACCGCCCTTTGAGCCTACCGGCACAATCACACTGTTTTTCACCTGCTGTGCCTTGACCAGGCCCAGCACTTCGGTGCGAAAATCATCACGACGATCTGACCAGCGCAGACCTCCGCGGGCCACGGGGCCAAAGCGCAAATGCACCCCTTCCACATCAGGGGACCAGACAAAGATTTCCCGATAGGGCTTGGGTGCCGGCAGGGTTTCCAGTTCGCGGCTGGCGATTTTGATGGAAATCCGGTCCAGCGGTTCATCATTGGCATCGCGCTGATAAAAACTGGTGCGCTGAATGGCGCAGATCAGTCGCATCAGACGGCGCAAGACCCGATCGTGATCCAGGCTGGGTACCTTGTCCAGACAGGCGATGATTTCTTCGCAGATTTTTTCCTGTTCGGCTTTGCGCTCTTCCAGGGTGGCAAAGGCATCGGGATGAAAACGCGCCCGGGCCAGGGCCAGCAACAGACTGGAAATCTCAGGATTTTCCGCCAGAGCCTCTTCCTGTACCCGTTGCGAAGGGTCCAGCCCCGATTGCGAGCGATAGCGCGCACAGGTGCGCAAAAAGGCGGCGCTGCGCCAGTTTACCCCAAGGCGCAGGACCAGTCGGTTAAAGCCGTCATTTTCCGACCGGCCACTCCAGATCGCCACCAGGGCGTCCTGTACCGGTCCGGCAATGCGGGCCAGGTCCAGCATTTCGCCATCGGTGCTGCGCATTTCAAAGGCGTGCACCCACACCGCATCACGATCCTTTGGCCGCACCGGATAGCTGGCTTCGGTCAGGGCCTCAAAGCCCATGGTTTCAAAGATCGGCATGACATCAGATAGCGGCAGGCAATGGCCGGTTTTATACAGTTTGATGCGGATCAGGTCCGGGGCATCATCTTGATGACGATAAAGCCGTGCCGACAGGCCGGGGGCGCCTTTCAAGGCTTCGATCTGGGCAATATCCACCAGGGCTTCTTCGGCGTGATAGGCTTCTTTATAGCCGGCGGAAAAGGCCCCGCGATAGGCGCCCAGCATTTCCTGCAGGTGGGCGGGTGCCCCGGTACTGCGCGCCGCAGATTCCAGCCGGTCGTGCCAGGTGCGCGCCAATTGCGCGATCTGACGTTCCAGCTCTACCAGATCCGGTTCCAGATGGTTGTGTGGATCAAGGCCGATAATGATATGCACCCGGGCTAGCGGCCCATCGCCAAAATGTGGATAATAGGCCGACAGACGGCCCCCAAAGGCCTTGCTGACCAGTTCGCCCACATCCTCGCGCAATTGGGTGTTGTAATGCTCGCGCGGAATAAACACGAATACAGACACAAAACGGTCAAAGCGGTCCCGCCGCACAAACAGTTTGGGCCGAGGGCGGTCATTCAGATGCAGGATACCCCGGCTGATTTCCAGCAATTCTTCTTCCGAGATCTGGAACAGCTCATCGCGGGGATAGTTTTCAACAATGTTTTGCAGTTTTTTGGCATTATGAGTGCCCGGGCCACGTTGTGCCCGCATCAGCACCCGGCGCACCTTGCGGCGGATCAGGGGCACATCGCGGGCCATGCGGTCATAGGCCTCGGCGGTGAACAGGCCGACAAAGCGGGTTTCCCCGGTTACCTGGCCATCTTCGCGCCAGTGCTTGACGCCGATATAATCCATATAAATGCGGCGGTGCACCCGCGATCGCATATTGGATTTGGCCACGATCAATGGCGTTGGCTCGTTCAGAAAATCCTGGATGGCCGGTGCCAGCATGCTGGGCTCGGAACCCCGGCGCAATACATTGGTGTCGTCATCGCGCAACAGGCCCAGTCCGCTGCCGGGGACAATGTCCGGCTCGGCATGCAGCAATTCCCCGTTTTCATCGGTGGGGAAGGTATAACGGCGGCTGCCCAGAAAGGCGAAATGCTCGTCACGCAACCAGCGTAAAAATTCGATGCATTCGGCCACTTCCTCTTCGGGGGCGGCGGCCGGGGCTTCGTGCAATTCCTCGATGGCGCGGTTCATTTCGGCGCGCATGCCCATCCAGTCATCCACGGCCATTTCCACATCGCGCAAGGTGGCCCGCACGCCTTTGAGAACGTCTTCGCGGCGCTTCTTGCTCAAGGGTTCAAACTGAACCTGGATCATGCTTTCGCGAATCGCAGGTGCCGTCGGGTCGCGCTCGCCTGATTCGGTGCGCCCCAGATCAATCACCGGGTGGAACATGGCCAAGGTGTTGACGCCCCATTGGCCCAGTTCGCCCATAACCGAATCAACCAAAAATGGCTTGTCACCAATGATGATTTCCAGCACATCGCGGCCCAATGGCGTGCCGGCGGCGGTGCGGCCCGGGCGTATTTGCACCAGCGTTTCACCAGGCTTGCGCACATTGCCAAATTCCCAGAACCGTACGGCCCCGGCCAATACGTCTTCAATACTCAGGCCTTCAATATCTTCGGCCACTGCATCTTCATGCACCAGCTTAAGATAGCGCCTTGCCTCGCGCGAAAGAGTGCCCTTGTCATGCAAAGGCGCCCCTGCTGGTCCTTCAGCAAGGGCGATAAATTCTTCAACACCAAAAGCATGTTTGGATGAGCCGTTCGCCGCGGTCATGGCGGTCCTCCTTACCTCGGCGAATGCCGTGGTTAAAGTCACAGCCTGAGGCTGTATTATGGCGGCCTATTAAGCCTGTTGAAGCTCTAGCGCAAGAACAATTATGAAGAGGTAAATTACCCGCTGTTTTCCGTCATCGGAAAAAAGTGGGCCGTCGAACGGGGACAGTGTCCGACGGCCCGTAACAGGCCCCGCTTTGCAGGCTGGGGGGACGCACGCGTAGGCCTGAAATCAATCTCGTTTCAGCTGATAAACAACTGGTTTGTGTGGACACCCAGGGCCAGACAGCCGGTCGCGATCAAAATCACAAGAGCGAAAATGCCGGCTCCGATTCCTTTCATGACGCTCTCCCTGATCCATGGATTCACTTGTACAACCCCATATAGGGCCGGTGCTGGGGCTTTGCACCACACGTCCGGTCACAAGAGCGTGAGCAGAAAATGAGGGCGCTTTACATGCCCGGCTGCGGGGTGCGTTTCAGGCCTTTTTCCGGATGGCCATCCTGAGATAAAAGCACAGCAACCGGGCGGGTGCTTTTGAATTGTGCCAATATAATCATCAACATAACCGTCAGCGGGGCAGACAGGAACATGCCTGGCAGGCCCCATATGGCCCCCCATAACGAAAGCGTGAGGATCACCACCAGGGTGGACAGGTTCATGCTGTCGCCCTGCATGCGGGGCACTATGAAGTTGCCGATCGAGAACTGCCAGAAGCCGACGCCGGCAAAGATAATTGCCGGTTGCCAGTAATTGGGAAACTGCACCAGGGCAAACAGGACCGGAAACAAGGTGCCGATCAAGGGTCCGATGGTGGGTACATAACCCAGCAGGAAAATCACAAAGGCCCAGAACAGGGCCTGGTCCAGCCCCACCAGTTTCATGGTGATATAACAGCCCACGGCGGTGATGGCACCGGTAAAGGTCTGTACCCATAAATAGGTGCCCATGGCATGACGCATCGAGGCGCTGATGGCGGCAGCGCGGGCGCGGGCATCGGGGTCGGGAAACAGCGCATCCAGCTTTTTGGGAAAGTTGGACTGGGCGGAAAACAAAAATGCCACATAAATGGCCACGAACAGGGCGTTGGAGGCCAGTCCGCGTAAGGATTGTGCCAGTTCGGCCAGAAAGGCGCCGGGGTTAATCCGTTCCAGCAATTGGCCGATGGTCGGGGCATCCTTGTTGCCAACCAGGGCATAGGCATCACGCAGCAATTGATCCAGGCGCGCCCCATAGGCGCTGCCGTTGGAGGCAATGTCGCTGGCGGTGCTGGCCAGTACCGCGCCAATGATGGCCACGGAGAAGCCGACCACGCCCAGGGCAATGCTAAGCGCCAGCCAGCGCGGAATGATATGCAGGCGCAGTTCGATCTCTTCGGCCACCCCATCAATGACCAGCCATAAAAAAACCGCCAGGGCAAACGGGGCCAGAATATCGCGAAACCAGTACATGCCGGCGATGACGGCGGCGGTGGCCAGGATCAAAACCCCGGTGCGTGTGGCGGTATCCATAAAGATTCCCTTTCCCGCTTGGTCTTGCACAGTCATCACAAATTTTACCCGGGGCGTAAAGGCAGGACACTCGCCGTATTTCGACAAGGGTGGGGGCAGCACTCATTCGGTTGGCAAAAATTTCGCAAAAAGATTGCCCGCTCTGGCGCACCATCCTATCCTGATAACCAAAGAGGGATTTAGGACGAATGGACCGTTTCATTTTTGAAACCGTCGGCCGCATTGTGGTTGGCGAAGCATCATGTGAAAATCTGAGCGAACATCTGGACAGCCTTGGCGCGATATCGCGGGTCGCCGTGGTAACCGACCAGGGCATTGCCGGGGCAGGGCTTTTGGAAAAGCCGCTGGCGGGTCTGGAAAAGGCCGGCAAGGCGGTCTTTGTTTTTGACCAGGTCACTGCCGATCCACCCAGCGCCATGGTCGAGGCGGCGGCGGCCAGGGTTCGTGCCTTTGGCCCGGACTGTATTATCGGCTTTGGCGGTGGCAGCACCATGGATACCGCCAAAGTGGTGGCGCTGTTATGTGCCAGTGATCAAAAACTGGATAGTCTTTACGGATTTGATCAGGCAAAGGGGCCGCGCCTGCCGCTGGTGCTGGTGCCCACCACCGCCGGTACCGGGTCCGAGGTAACGCCCATATCGGTGTTGACCAAGGATAATGGCGAAAAGGCTGGGATCATTTCGCCCTTGCTGTTTGCCGATATGGCCCTGCTGGATCCGGTGCTGACCCTGGGTCTGCCCCGCCATATTACCGCGGCCACCGGGGTGGACGCCATGGTGCATGCCATCGAGGCGCTGACCTCGGCCCGGTTGAAAAATCCATTATCCGACAGTCTGGCGCTGGCCGCCCTGCAACGGCTGCACGGGGCGATGGAACGCGCCTGCCATCATGGTGATGACGTACGGGCGCGTACCCAAATGCTGTTGGGCGCCCTGCAGGCCGGCCAGGCCTTTGCCAATGCCCCGGTAGGGGCCATTCATGCCCTGGCCTATCCCATTGGTGGTCAGTTTCATGTCTCTCATGGGCTTTCCAATGCCTTGGTTATGCCCCATGTGATGCGGTTCAATCTTTCCGAGGCGGCGCCGATTTACGCCCAGATTTATGATGTACTGGGCCTATCGGGCGCCATGTGCAACGCCAGCAAGGCCGAAGCCCTGATTGACGAGCTGGAACGTATATGTGTGGCCATCGGGCTGGAACGGCGTTTGGCCGACGTGGGCATTGGTGCCAATGACCTGCCAGCTATGGCTGATGAGGGGATCACCATAGAGCGGCTATTGGTAAACAACCCCAAAGTGATGAACCGGGACGATATTTTTGCCATTTACGAGGCCGCGCTTTGAGGGAAATCCCGCACACGCGCCGCGATTATTGCTGGTTTACGCCCATGCCGACCCGCTGGGCCGATAATGATGTTTATGGCCATATCAATAATACTGCCTATTACGGCTTTTTTGATAGCGCGGTGAACCGCTTTCTGATCGAAGAAAGGGCGCTGGATATTGAAAACGGCGACCAGATTGGCCTGGTGGTACAGACCGCGTGTCATTATTTTGCGCCCCTTTCCTTTCCCGATATCCTGAATATCGGGGTGCGGGCTGACCGGGTGGGTAATTCCAGTGTGGTCTATGGGCTGGGGGTGTTTGGGCCGGATCAGGATTTGGCCAGTGCGCAAGGCAATTTTGTTCATGTTTATGTGGACCGGCAAAGCCGTCGTCCCAAGCCGTTGAATGAAAACCTGCGCCGGGCGGTCATGTCCATTAGGGGAGAAGAACAGCTATGAAAAAAGTTGGAATTTGGGCCGGTGCGTGCCTTGGTCTGATACTGTTGGCCCTGATTGCCATGACCCCGAACCCGCCGGCGCGGCTGGTCGATACGGTGGCCCTGCGTGCCAGTGCCAATGCCTATAGCGCCACGATTGTTCGCGACACTCTGGGAGTGCCTCATGTGTCGGGCAAGCGCGATGCCGACGCCGCCTTTGGGCTGGCCTATGCCCATGGCGAAGATGACTGGAAAACCATAGAGAGCATGATACTGGCCTCGCGCGGACAGATGGCACGCTATGAGGGACTGCCGGGCACGCAAACCGACTATCTGGTGCGATTGTTTCGAATCAAGGAATTGGTGGATGCCAAATACAAAACCGATCTGGAACCAAAAACCCGGGCCATGCTGGATGGCTATGCGGCGGGGCTAAATCTGTATGCACTGGACCATCCAGACAAGGTTCGCCCGGGGGTGTTGCCCATTACCGGCAAGGACGTGGTGGCCGGATTTGTGTTTCGTGCGCCGTTTTTTTATGGGCTTCAGGATGAACTGGCCGAACTGTTCAAGGACCAGCCCGCCAAGACCATCTCGCTGCGGGACAGCGACAGTGCCTTTCTGGCCAGTGCAAAGCCTAATCCGGAGCTGGGCTCAAACGCCTTTGCGGTGGCGCCCAAGCGCTCAACCGACGGGGCAACGCGGCTGGTGATCAATTCGCACCAGCCCTATAGCGGCCCGGTCGCCTGGTATGAAATACAGGTCACCTCCGAAGAGGGCTGGAATGCCGCCGGGGGGGTTTTCCCGGGCACGCCGGTGATCCTGCACGGCTTTAATGAAAATCTTGGCTGGGCCCATACGGTCAACAAGCCGGACCTGATTGATATCTATGTGCTGAAAATCAATCCCAAGAACAAGAATGAATACTGGTTTGATGGGGCGTGGAAATCCTTTGAGCGCTCAACCGCCCATATGCGGGTCAAATTATGGGGGCCGTTCAGCATTTCGGTGCCCAAGGCGGTGCACTGGTCGGTTTATGGCCCGGTATTGCGGGTGCCCCATGGCACTTATGCAGTGCGCTTTTCCGGCCTTTTTGAAATCCGTGCGGTCGAGCAATGGTACCATATGAATCTGGCCAGAAACTTTGATGAATGGCGTGCCGCCATGGCAATCAATGCCATTCCCAGCCTGAACGTGGTCTATGGGGATCGGGACGGCAATATTGGCTATTTTTATAATGCCAAAATGCCCAAACGTCAGGGCGGGTTTGACTGGCAGTCCTGGTTGCCGGGGGATACTTCGGAAACCCTGTGGCAAGGCTTTGAGGCCATTTCCACCTTGCCCAATGTGGTAAACCCGGTATCCGGTTTTGTTGCCAATGCCAACAATACGCCGTTTCGTTCCAGCGGGGCCGGGGATGATCCCAACCCGGCGGCCTATTCCGTGCGATACGGGATCGAACATTACATGACCAATCGCGGTCATCGCCTGATCGAATTGCTGGATACCCAGGATTTGCTGGGGGCGGCGGATGTGGAGCGCATCAAGTTTGATCTGACCTATTCATTTCGGTCGGAAACCGCGCGCCTGATCAATGAAATCAATGCCATGGATTTTCCCCACGATCCGTTGCTGCAACGTGCCCAGAAATTACTGCAATCGTGGGATTTGCGCACCGACCAGCATAACCCGGCGGCGGCGCTGGGGGTGCTGGTATCGCTGAAATGCATCAAAATGAATGCTGATGGCGATCCCTGGATGATGGAGCCAGTGGAGGCGTTAAAGGCTTCGGCAAAAGACCTGATGGACCATTATGGGCGTCTGGATGTGCCCTGGGGCGAGATCAGCCGTCTGCGCCGTGGTGATGTGGATGCCCCCCTGGATGGCGGGCCGGATATTCTGCGCGCGGTATACAGTACCGGTCATGAACTGGAAGAAGATGGCAAGCTGACTGCTGTGGCCGGGGATACCTATATAGTGCTGGTGGAATGGGACAAGGACGGCCAGATGCACGCCCGCACTCGTCACCAGTTTGGCAGCGCCACGCTGGATAAAACCTCGCCCCATTATGATGACCAGGCGGTTCCGTTTGCCCAAATGAAACTACGCCCATTTCCCTTTTCGCCGGCAGCCCTGGCCCAGCAAACCGAGCGCCGCTATCAGATTGGCGGCACGCCATAATCCCTGTGGCAATTAGGGATGTGCAAGGCCACTCGCTTCTTGGGCAAAGGCGATCTAAGGTGTTGCCAATGAGCGAATTTGTGCCTGCCTATGCGAAAGGCCCGAAAGGGCAAAGCCCGGCATTTCTGTTTTGCGATCATGCCACCAATGCGCTGCCGGCGCAGTATGGATCGCTGGGCCTGAGCGCCGAGCAGGTCAACGATCATATTGCCTATGATCCAGGGGCCGCGGCCTTGACCGAAATACTGGGAGAGCGATTGCGCGCCCGCACGGTGTATTGCCGGTTTTCGCGCCTGTTGATTGACCCCAATCGCGGGCTGGAACGGGATGATCTGGTGGTGGAGCAAAGCGACAGCGTGGTCATACCGGGCAATCAGAACCTGGGCTGGGAAGAGCGCGAGCACCGGATCAATACCTATTACCGGCCCTATCATGAATTTCTGGATTATGAGCTGGAGGAACACGTCCGCGCGGTCTCTGACCCGCTGGTTGTCTCCATCCACAGTTTTTGCCGGGCCCTTCGGTGCCGGGAAAGTCACCGCCCGTGGCAGGTGGGCATTTTGTGGAAAGATGATGAAAAAAGCGCCTGGACCATGATTAATGCCCTGCGTCATCAGGGCCTTAGCGTGGGCGATAACGAACCCTATTCGGCCAAGGCCTATAACTATACGGTGGATCGCCATGTGGGCGCGCGGGGACTGCGTCATCTAACCCTGGAAATTCGCCAGGATCTGATCGCCGATGAAACCCATGTGCGACAATGGGCGGATTTGATTGAAACGCCATTACGGGCCTTAATCGGGGCGGGCCCGTAGACGCATAACAGGGGAGGGCTTACCCATGATACCGATACTGACCTTGGGTATTGAGGAAGAATATCTCATTGTGGATCCGGCCAGTGGCAATCTGGCCACCGAGCCTCCGGCGGGCCTGATGGAAGATTGCAAGGCCGAGCTGGGCGACAGCGTTACACCGGAATTTCTCAAATGCCAGATTGAGATCGCCACCCCGGTCTGTGAAACCATTGGCGAGGCCCGCCGTCACCTGGTGTCCATGCGGTCCTGTATCAAGCGCATCGCCCGTCAATATGGCTACGAACTGATGGCAGCCTCCACCCATCCCTTTGCCAAATGGCATGGCCAGCGCCATACCGAGGCCCCGCGTTATGAAAAGCTGGATGCCGATATGCAAGGGGCCATCCGGCGCATGCTGATATGCGGTATGCATGTTCATGCGGGGATCGAGGATCCGGACATGCGCATTGGCCTGATGAACCAGATGCGTTATTTTCTGCCACACCTTCTGGCGCTTTCCACCTCGTCGCCGTTCTGGGGCGGGCACAAAATGGGCATGATGTCGTACCGCACCACCGTGTGGGATGGGATGCCGCGAAACGGCATTCCAGATCGCTTTGAAAGCTGGGGCGAGTATGAACGTTTGTGCAAGCGCCTGATCATGGCCGGGGTGATCGAGGATTCGTCCAAAATCTGGTGGGATCTGCGCCCCTCGGCGCGCTTTCCCACCCTGGAAATGCGCATTACCGATGTCTGCCCGCGCATGGAGGATGCCCTGTGCATTGCCGCCATTTATATATGCCTGTTGCGGATGCTGGCGCGCCTGCGCCGGGCCAATATGAAATGGCGGGTCTATCCGCGCCTGCTGGTACAGGAAAACCGCTGGCTGGCTTCGCGCTTTGGGGTGAATGGCCGGCTGGTCGATCTGGGCAAGGGCGCGCAAACGCCCTTTGCCACCTTGCTGGAGGAAATCCTGGAAATCATCGAAGAGGATGCGGTGGCGCTGGAATGCCTGGAAGAGGTGCGCCATGCGCGCAAAATTGTCGAGCGGGGCTCTTCGGCCAGCCAGCAATTGGCAGTCTATGAACATGCCACGGCCCAGGGGGCCAGCGAGCAAGAGGCCTTGAAGGCCGTGGTGGACCATCTGATCAAAGAGACCGCCGCCGATTTGCCCGATGCCGGCCCTACTCAATAGACTGTGCCACACCCGGTGCAGGTGCACCCTGCGATTGGCCTCGGCATTTAGGCACGTTAGTATATTTTTTTGGAGTCAGCTGAAGGGTTTATTATGGCAACCACTCCCCCGGTATTTGATGTACGTGATTTGAATGTTCGTTTTTCCACCAATGACGGAGAGGTACACGCCGTCAAGGGAGTGAGTTTAACCATAGAACCGGGCCAGTGTGTGGGCGTGGTGGGCGAATCCGGTTCCGGCAAAAGCCAGACGTTTCTGGCGGCCATGGGCCTGTTGGCGAAAAACGGCAAGGCCGAGGGCTCGATCCGGTTTTGCGGCAAGGAAATTCTCAACACGCCGCCCAAAATCCTCAACAGTGTGCGCGGCGCGCGCATGAGCATGATTTTTCAGGATCCGCTGACCTCGCTCACCCCCCATATGCGCATTGGCTCGCAAATGGCCGAGGTGTTGTCCATTCACGAAAATTTACGCGGCGAAGCGGCCCGGCAAAAATGCCTGGACTGGCTGGACCGAGTTCGCATTCCCGAGGCCGCCCGCCGGCTGGATCAATACCCCCACGAACTTTCGGGTGGTATGCGCCAGCGGGTGATGATTGCCATGGCCATGTTGTGCGAGCCCGAACTGTTGATCGCGGACGAGCCAACCACGGCACTGGACGTTACGGTCCAGGCCCAGGTGCTGGACCTGATGAATGACCTCAAAGATGATCTTGGTGCCGCCATTGCACTGATTACCCATGATATGGGCGTGGTGGCGCGCATGTGCGACCACATCTATGTGATGGAAAAGGGCGTTTATGTCGAGGATGGTCCGGCGGACGAAATTTTCTATAAACCCAAAAGCGATTATACCAAGCTTTTGCTGGATGCTATGCCGCGTCTGGATCGCCCGGATCGGCCGGGTCGGGTTTCCCTGCCACCCTTTACCCCCAAGGCGGATGAAAAACCCCTGTTGGATGTTGATGACGTCAAGGTGTATTTCCCGGTGCGCATGGGCGGCGGTATTTTTCCCAAAACCAAGCCTCTTCGCGCCGTCGATGGCGTCAGCTTTGATCTGCACGCCGGGGAAACTCTGGGCGTGGTGGGCGAATCCGGTTGTGGCAAATCCACCCTGGCCCGGGCGGTCTTGCGTCTGGTCCCGGTCAAGGGCGGCGTAATCAGTTGGATGGGCTCTAACCTGCTGGAGGCAGAAAAAGAGGCCCTGCGCCGCGAACGCAAGGATCTGCAAATCGTCTTTCAGGATCCGCTGGCATCTCTCGATCCGCGTATGACCATTGGTCAGTCCATCGCCGAACCCCTTAAAACCTTTCGCCCGGATATGGACCATAGCGCCCGTACGGACGAGGTCCGCGCCGCCATGAAACGGGTGGATCTGGACACCAATATGATCAACCGGTATCCGCACGAACTGTCCGGTGGCCAGAACCAGCGCGTCGGCATTGCCCGGGCGATGATCCTAAATCCCAAACTGGTGATCTGCGACGAGGCGGTATCGGCACTGGACGTTTCGGTGCAGGCACAAATCATTGATTTGCTGATCAATCTGCAGAAATCTGCAGATCTGGCGATGATCTTTATCAGCCATGATCTGGCCGTGGTGCGCGAAATTTCTCACCGGGTAATGGTGCTTTATCTTGGTCGTGTGGTCGAGATCGCCGGGCGCACCCCTATTTATGAAGATGCCCGCCACCCCTATACCAAGGCCCTGATCAGCGCCGTGCCGATCCCGGACCCCAAGGCCGAGCGGGCCCGCAAACGCCTTATCCTTGAGGGCGATCTGCCATCGCCGCTGGATAGTCGCGCTTCCTTGCAGTTTTTGCGCTCCAAGGTTATTGATGACCCTGATGCCGATCAGTATCGGCCACAATTGATCGAGGTCTCACCCCAGCACTTTGTTGCCGAACATGATCCGTGTGACACCTCTGAAGGCTTGTTGGCCTCATGAGTGATCAGGAACCAAAATCGCCCGGTATTGTCTTTCCGCCACCCTTGCTGTTTGCCCTGATCGGCTTTGGTGGCTGGCTGGCGGCCCGGTATTATCCGGCTTTGCGTTTCGAGGTGCCGCTATGGCTGCAGGCCGTAGGAACGCTGATGGCCTTTGCCGGTCTGGGACTTGAGTTCTGGACTTTGGGTCTTTTCAAGCGTGCCAAAACCTCGGCTCTGCCCTGGCAGGGCGATCAGGCCCTGATTGCAACCGGGGCCTATAAAGTTTCGCGCAACCCCATGTATGCGGGTATGTTGTTGCTGGTTACCGGCCTGTGCCTTGGGCTGGGCCTTACGCTGTCGCTGATCCTGATACCCTTTGGCGCTCTGATTATCGACCGGGTGGTGATCCGTGCCGAAGAACGGTATCTGACCGCCCGCTTTGGTGATGCCTATCTTGACTATTGCAAGTCTGTGCGTCGCTGGCTTTAGCGTTTCTCCTTTTTATCTTTCATCCTTCGCCCTTCGAGACAATTTCCTTCGCAAATCCCTTAAGAAGAGGGTTTTGGTTTTCCCTTTTTATCTTTCATCCTTCGACAGGCTCAGGATGAGGTGGAGAATAAAATGCTGACCTCATACTGAGGTGTCCTGAGAAGGTGCGCAGCACCCACGAAGGGCCTCGACGTATGGATAGCATGATACCTTAGGTCATACCGGTGTGGGACTAGATATTTCTATCCCCATCTCCAAAACCAAACGTGTCATCCCGGACTTGATCCGGGATCCATTGTGCCGGTCCGTTTGCGTATGGATT
>WFTT01000042.1 GCA_015485335.1 Robiginitomaculum sp. | reverse complement strand
TGCGCCATATTTTTTTGGGTAGCGAGGGCACCATGGGGGTGATCACCAAGGTAACCTTTTCCTTGCGCCGCCAGGCCCAGGAACAGGCTTATTCAGCGTTTTATACCCGCACCATGGCCGAGGGGATCGAGGCCCAACGGCAAATGATCCAATCGGGCTATACCCCGCCGGTTATGCGCCAGTATGACCATAGCGAAGTACGCCGAAATTTTGCCGAAACGGTCCGGGATGAAGATGGTCTTTTGATTATGGTTCACGAAGGGCCAACCGCTATGGTGGTGGCCGAGAAGGCGGCCATCGCCCAGATTGCCAAAAAAGCAGGCCTGGAGGCGGCCCCGGAAGCGGCGGTGACCAAATGGCTGTCCAACCGTAATCATGTGCCCAGTTGGAAATCCTTGTTCGAGCAAAATGTAGTGGCCGAAACCATTGAAGTGGCCGCGCCCTGGACAAAAATTATGGGCGTATATGATCAGGTGGTTGCCTCCCTGAACGAAGTGCCGGGCATGGTGAATGCCAGTGCACACAGCTCACACGTCTATCGTTCAGGCATCAATTTATATTTCACCTTCGCGGTCTATCTGGAAGACAAAGACGCACTGGAGGCGGCTTATTTTGACGGTGCCGACCGGGTGCTTAAAGCCACCGCCGCCAATGGCGGCACAATTTCCCATCACCATGGTATCGGGCGCGCGCGCCGCGATTATCTGGTGCGCGATCTTGGCGAGGGGGGTGTTGCCCTGTTGCAAACGATCAAGCGGGCCATTGATCCCCATCACATTATGAATGCGGGGGTACTGATACCTGATGACTGATATTCTTCTCGCCTTGGATGTGGGCACCACTTCATTGCGGGCCATTGCCTTTTCCCACGAGGGTGAGGTGATGGGACACGGGCATTCGCGCACCACCAGTTTTCACCCGGAACCCGGCCGGGTTGAACAGGATGCCGAAACCATATGGCAGGAAATGCAAGAGGTGATCAAAAGCGCCCTAAAATCCGCAAAACGTAAAAAGAAAGACATTACCGCCATTGGCGTTACCACACAGCGTTCCAGCGTTGTGGTGTGGGATGCCAAAACCGGGCGCACTCTGTCGCCCATGGTGGTCTGGAGCGATACCCGCGCTGTTGGCGGCATAGACTGGCTGGCCAAAGGCTATCTGGTGGTGCCGCAAATGGCGGCGGCCAAATTGCCATTGGTGATCGAAGGCATATTGGAGGGCAAGAGGGCCAGCGCCAAAGATAATCTGCGCTGGGGCAATATAGACAGCTATCTGATCTGGAAACTGACCCAGGGTGCGGCTCATATCACCGATCGCACCCAGGCCACGACCACCGGTTATCTTGATCCGCAAACGCTGGAATGGAATGATGCCCTGATCGCCGAACAAGGGTTGCATCGCGCCCTCTTTCCCAAACTGGTGGACAGTTGGGGGCCGCTGGCCACCACCTCGCGCCGTGCCTTTGGGGCCAGTGTGCCGATCACATCCATCCTCGCGGACCAGCAAAGCGCCATGATGGCCCATGGGGCCATAACGCCGGGGGCCTGCAAGGTCAGCTATGGCACGTCAGGGACGTTTAACGTCAATACCGGCGATCAAATGACGTGGGTCTCGCCCACACTTCCCCCTTGGGTGCAATATGCAAAGGCAGGGAAGGTGGCGTATTGCATAGAAGGCATGGTGCTAAGCGCCGGGTCCGTGTTTGACTGGCTGGCCGGGGTGGACCTGATTGACAGTGCCCAGCAAAGCCAAAACATTGCGGCGCAAAGTGCGGATAATGGCGGGGTTTATATGTTGCCCTCTTTGCAGGGCATTGGCGCGCCCTTTGGCAATCCGGAACGCAAAGCCATGATCGGCGGGCTGGGCGGTGGCACTACCAAGGCCCATATCGCCAGAGCGGCCATGGAGGGTATTTCCTTTAGAATTCGCGAGATTGTGGATTTTGTTTATGACAAAACCGATCTGGACCGCCCGGCGCAATTGCCGGTGGATGGTGGGGCGACGACGAATGATCTCTTTATGCAAATTCAGGCTGATCTGTTGCATATGCCGGTGGCGCGCCATGCGGTGCGCGAGGGGGCGGCGCTGGGCGTTGCCATTGCCGCCGGGTTGGGGGGCGATGTGTTTGACCTGAGCACCATCAACCGTTTTGCAAAATATGATCGTGTGTTCGAGCCGCAAATCTCCGCCGATGAAGCGGCCACGCGCCTGCGTGACTGGCAGACCCTGGTTTCCTCGGGTGCAGAGGGCTGATTAGGCGGGCATCATGGCTTTGGCCTGTTTGGCGTTGTCTTCAATCACTTTCCAGTCCTGCGCCTTGATCAGGGCATTGCTCGCCACCCACGAGCCACCCACGCAAACCACATTGGGCAGGCCAAGATAGGCACCAACCTGATCAGGGCCGATGCCGCCGGTCGGGCAGAAACTGACACCCCCAAATGGCCCGCCAAGGGCTTTCAGATACGTAATGCCGCCAGCGGCCTCTGCGGGGAAAAATTTTAAAAAATCAAAGCCATGATCCAGAGCACGCATAAGGTCTGTGGGCGTGGCCACCCCCGGCAGAAAAGGCAGGGCCAGTGCATTGGCGGCCTTGGCCAGATCATCGGTAAGGCCCGGGGAGACGAGAAAGTCTGCCCCCACATCGGCGGCGCGCTTGGCATCTTCGGCGTTCAATACCGTACCCATGCCAACCACCAATGCCGGACAGGCCGCCTTCATGGCGATTAAAGCCGGCAGCGCCGCGGGAGTGCGCAAGGTTAGCTCCACTACGCTTAAGCCCCCGGCCTGCAGGGCATGGCCCAGATAGGCGGCCATGGCGGCATCATCAATGGCAATCACCGGAATGACCCCGGCCTTGTGGCATGTTGTTTGAAACTCAGTGGTCATCTAGGCATCCTTTAATAAATGCGCCGCCCCGATCAGGGCCGTAGCCTCGGAGGTCAGTAGGTAAACCGGCACCTTGGCCAGATAATTTTCATGGGGGCCTTTGGTTGCAAAACGGGCATTAAACTCGCTTTTCAAAAAGACATCGGCAATTCTGGGCAAGATACCGCCTGCCAATATAATGCCGCCGCGCGCCCCGGTGGTTACCGCCACATTGCCGGCAAAACTGCCCAAGACGGCGCAAAATACATTCACGGCCTTTTTGGCAATGGGATAGTCATTGCCATAGGCCGCTGCCGTGATGTCAGAGGGGCGCAGCGACACCCGCGGTTTGTCGGCCAGCACACACAGGGCACGGTGGATGTTGACCAGCCCCCGGCCGGAAAGCAGGTGTTCAAAGAGAACGGTTTTATGCTCGCGCATGATCAGGCGCAGAATTTCTATTTCTTCTTCGGTTTGCGGGGCAAAGGCGGCATGGCCCCCCTCGGTGGCGATAATGCGAACCCTGTCATCGCACGGTACCAACAGGCCAAGGCCCAGCCCGGTTCCCGGCCCCAGAACAACCAGCGGTGCATTTGGCTCTGCGGTGCCATCGCGCACCAGAAGGCGGTCCTTGTCCTGCATAAAGCGTGCGCCGCTGGTCATGGCCTGAAAATCATTGACCACCATCATGGTGTCCAGCGAAAGGGCGGATTTGATCTCTTTGCTGTCCAGCACCCAGGGAGAATTGGTAAAATGATAAACCCCGTTGGAGGGTTGCGCGGCAACGGCAAAACAGGTCTGGTCTGGCATGGGGATGGGCAGATATTCGCCATAGGCATTGACCGCCCCGAGCAGATTATCAAAGTCTTCAGCCCGAAAACTTTGTTGATGTTTTAAGGCAAATCCCATCGGGCCATCATCGGAGGTGGCAATGGCAAAGCGCGCATTGGTGCCTCCAATGTCGGCTACCAATATGGACTTGGGAGCGCTCATGGGGTGGTATTCCAGCCAAAGGACAGTGCGCCGCTTTCGGCGCTGGTCACTTGCGCCCGCATTCCGGCAAACAGCTCGCGGCCCATGCCAGACTGATGATCAGAAAGATCGGCCAAGGCCGGTGATCGGGCGTCAAATTCCTGTGCGTCAACCAAGGTCTCTAATGTGCCGGCAATGGCATCCAGCCGGATCAGATCGCCATCATGTATTTTGGCAATGGCCCCATCATCCAGGGCTTCGGGGCTAAGGTGGATGGCGGCGGGCACTTTGCCCGATGCGCCTGACATGCGACCATCGGTCACCAGCGCCACCTTGAAGCCGCGATCTTGTAAAATACTTAGGGGCGGGGTCAGGCGGTGCAGCTCGGGCATGCCGTTGGCGCGGGGGCCTTGAAAGCGAACCACGGCCACAAAATCCCGTTCCAGTTCCCCCTTGGCAAAACTGTCCATCAGCGCTTCCTGAGAGGAAAAACAGATCGCCGGGGCCTCGATAATATGATGTTCGGGGGCGACGGCAGAGACTTTAATCACGGCGCGGCCAAGATTGCCCTGCAACACTTTCAGGCCACCATTTTTGCTGATGGGAGCTTTTATCGTCCCGACAATATCAGGATTGCCCGAGTGCGATACGCCGTCGCGCCATTTCAGGGTTTCCCCTTCCAAATAAGGTTCCTGTGTATAGGCCGTCAGGCCACCGCCAGCGATGGTGGTGACGTCTTCGTGCAACAGTCCGGCGCGCAACAGCTCAGCAATAACAAAGCCCAGTCCGCCCGCCGCCTGAAACTGGTTCACGTCCGCAGGACCATTGGGGTAGATACGGCACAATAGCGGGGTAATGGCGCTAAGCGCATCAAAATCATCCCAGTTCACCATCAGGCCGGCGGCGCGGGCAATGGCGATAATGTGAATGGTGTGGTTGGTCGAACCGCCAGTGGCGTTCAGGCCCACAATGGCGTTCACAATGGCGCGCTCGTTGATCACTTCGCTGATCGGGGTATAGGCATTGCCAAGGGCGGTGATCTGCGCCGCGCGCTGGGCCGCCGCCCCGGTCAGCGCATCGCGCAAAGGGGTGCCGGGATTAACAAAGGCGGCGCCCGGCAAATGCAAACCCATAATTTCCATCAGCATCTGGTTGGAATTGGCGGTGCCGTAAAAGGTACAGGTGCCGGGAGCATGATAGCTCGCACTTTCGGCGGCCAGCAATTCATCGCGGCCCACCTTGCCCTCGGCATAGAGCTTGCGGATGCGGGTCTTTTCCTCATTGGGCAGGCCCGATGGCATGGGGCCGGCCGGGGCCAGCACAAACGGCAAATGCCCAAACCGCAAGGCACCGATGAGGAGGCCGGGGACAATCTTGTCGCAAACCCCCAGCATGATCGCCCCGTCAAACATGTCGTGGGACAGGGCGATGGCGCTGGCCATGGCAATGGTATCACGCGAAAAGAGCGATAACTCCATCCCCGCGCGCCCCTGGGTGACGCCGTCGCACATGGCCGGTACGCCGCCGGCCATCTGGCCCACTGCGCCCACGTCATGCAGGGCCTTTTTGATCAAGGGGGGGAACTCGCCAAAGGGCTGGTGCGCCGACAACATGTCGTTATAGGCGCTGATAATGGCAATGTTGGGCGCTTTGCTGTCGGCCAAAGCGGCTTTGTCGGGGGCTTCACACGCTGCAAAACCATGGGCAAGATTGCCACAGGATAAGTGGCGGCGATGTGGCTCGGCCTCGGCGGCGCGGCGCATCTGGTCCAGATAAGCCTTGCGGGATTTACGGCTTCGCGCGGCAATGCGGGCGGTTACCTCTTGTAAAATGGGATGTACCATTACATGGTTCCTTATGGGGTCCAACAGGGCCAGAATGCCCCCAGAGACGTGCGCATTATCGCACGAATGGGCATGTCATTCACCGGTCCTGGTTGCAGCGCCTTTTCATAGGCTTCTTTCTTGCCGCTTCCTGTTAAGGCCAGCACGCACAAACGGGCCTCTTTCAGGGCGGATAAGGTCAAGGTCAGCCGCGATGTATTGGTGCCGGTTATCGGGCTTTGCGGGGCATTTAGGGGGGCGCACAAAACCGGGTTTTGCGGATCCAGCACGTCATCCAGTTCATCGGCGCCGCTAAACCAGGAGGCCGTATGGCCATCTTCGCCCATGCCCAGCACCACCGCATCAAAGGGCAGGGCAAGGGCATCTAGGGCCTTGTTGGCGATCATTGCTGCCTCTTGTGGGGTTTTCGCGGTGCCTTTCAGGCCCATAAAACTGGCCGCCGCCTGGTTTTGCAACAGGGTTTCGCGCACCAGTTTTTCGTTGGAGGCCTCATGACCCGGTGGCACGAAACGCTCGTCCACCAGGGTCACCTCGACCTTGGCCCAATTGATCGGTTCATGGGATAGTTGTTCATAGAGACCGCGCGGCGTGCTGCCACCGCTAAGGGCCAAACTGGCCCGGCCGTTTTGCGCTATGGACAAGGCCAGACGATCGGCAATCAGCTGGGCCAGGCGGATATTCATTTGCGCCATTGTTCCAAAGCGGATCAGCGCCAGTTCAGCAGGCTTACAAGCCATCAAACCATTCCCGATTATCCCGATCAATCAGCATCGCCCCTTGGGTGGGGCCATCGGTGCCGGCCGCATAGGGCTGGCACGGCATATCATCTGTGTTCCAGGCGCTCAAAATACCATCAATCCATTTCCAGGCGGCCTCGACCTCGTCGCGGCGCATAAATAACCCTAAATCATTGCGCACCACCGCCATCAATACCCGCTCATAGGCATCGGGATAACGGGCGCAAAAGGTGTCGGCATAGCTGAGATTGAGGGGCACATAGCGCAGGCGCATGCCTCCGGGACCGGGGTCTTTGGTCATCAGCAATAATTTCACCCCTTCATCGGGCTGCAGGCGGATAACCAGTCGGGTGGGGTGTAAATGCCCGGCCTCGGGCGGGGTCAGCGCGTGGGCAACGCGCTTGAACTGGATCACAATCTCCGAGCGGCGTTCTTTCATCCTTTTGCCGGTGCGCAAATAAAATGGTACCCCGGACCAGCGCCAATTATCCACATGCACCTTAAGGGCGGTAAAGGTTTCAGTATCGCTGGGCTTGCCCAATTCATCCGCATAGCCGGGTACAGCGGTGCCGCTGATGGCACCATCGCGATACTGGCCGCGCACCGTATCCCGGGTAGCGGTTTTGGGTGTGATCGGCTTTAGGGCGCGTAATACCTTGATTTTTTCATCGCGAATGGTGTCGGCCCCAAAATCGTTTGGCGGCTCCATGGCCACCAGACACAGCAATTGCAACATATGGTTCTGGACCATATCGCGCAGCGCCCCCGAGGTGTCGTAATAACTGGCGCGTTTGCCGGCCCCCACAGTTTCGGCCACGGTGATCTGGATATGGTCCACCACATTGGCGTTCCATACCGGCTCGAACAGGGAATTGGTAAAGCGTAGGATCAACAGGTTCTGCACCGTTTCCTTGCCCAGATAATGGTCGATACGAAAGATTGATTTTTCCGGAAACACCTTGCCCACCGCATTATTGATTTCGCGGGCGGAATTGAGATCATGACCAATGGGTTTTTCCAGCACAATGCGCGCTTGCGCGGTGTTCAGCCCCCGCGCCCCGATATTGGTACTGACCGGTCCAAACAACCCCGGCGGTAGCGCCAGATAAAATAGGCGGATTTTATCTTCGCCGCCCGCCAGCAGATTTTCCAGCGCGCTCCAGTCGGCATCCTGGCTGGCCACGTCCAGCGCGCAATAATGCAGATGTTCGCCAAAGGCCTTCCAGTCGTCGGCACCGTTTTTTTCTTCCGGGAAAAAAGTGCGGTAATGCTCCTCGACAGTGGTAATAAAGTCCGCGCGGGACATTTCGGCCCGGGCCGCCCCGATGATTTTGCAGCCGTCCGGGATCTGCCCATCGCGCCAGCGATGGAACAGGGCCGGTAACAGTTTGCGCAATGCCAGATCCCCGGTGGCCCCAAAAACAACAATGTCAAACGGATCTACGGGGAGCAGTTTAGAGCCAATGCTGGCTTCGGTATTCTTCATGAAATATGGCTACCAGAAATATGCGTAAAGGGCGATCAGGACCAATGCCACCGTCGTCGCCGCCAGATTATAACGCTGTGACGTTGCAAACGAAATATCTCCCAGATGTACAGAGCGATCCTGGTGAGGCGGTGGTGTAATTTGTGAAATGATAATGCCGGCGGCCACGGACAAGCCAAAGGCCCAGCCAACGCGATCAATAAAAGGCATGGTTGGCAGCAGGAATTTCAAGGTGATGGAAAACACCAGCGAGCCCAAAATAGCCGTCATGGCGCCATGGGCGTTGGTGCGTTTCCAGAAAATCCCCAGGAGGAAAATCGCCACAATGCCCGGGGTGAAAAAGCCGGTATATTCCTGAATATACTGAAATGCCTGATCCAGCTTGCCGAGCAATGGCTGGGCCGCCATCAGGGCGATGATCATCGCACTTAGCGCCGCAATGCGGCCAACGCCTACGTAATGATGCTCGCTTTGGCGGGGGCGAAATCCCTTGTAAATATCCATGGTGAAAATGGTGGCGATCGAATTCATCATCGAGGCCAACGAGGAGGTGATCGCCGCAATCAGGGCGGCAAAGATCAACCCTCTCACCCCGGCGGGCAACAGCTTCATGACTTCGGGATAGGCCCGGTCCGGCTTGCCGCAGACATGCAGTGCCTCGGTGCACAGGCCCGGATCCAATACAGCTGGGTCAATGACATTGTGCATACTGTCCATGGACAAAAGCGCCGCCGCAATGCCCGGCAACACGATAATCACCGGCATCAGCAATTTCAAAAAAGCGGCAAAGGCCAGACCCGATTGTGCTTCGGCAATGTCTTTGGCGGCCAATGCGCGCTGGATGATGTATTGGTTAAATCCCCAATAGCTGATGTTCATGATCCACATGCCGCCGACCAGAACTCCAATCCCCGGCAGGTCTGCATAATGAGGGTGGCTCTTGTCCAGGATCATGTGAAATTTGCCTGGTAATTCAGTATGCAGGCGGGTGAAACCGCCCCAAATGCCCTGATCACCACCAATCATCTTCATGGTAAAATAGGCGATAAACAAACCACCCAGCACCAGTATGACCACCTGAATGATGTCGGTCAGGGCCACGGCCTTTAGGCCGCCATACATGGAGTAGGCCACCGCAAAGCTGGCCAGAGCCGCCATGCCCCAGAAATAATCAATACCGGTCAGGGTGTTGACCGCCAATGCCCCCAGCCACAAAACCGCGGTCAGGTTTACCAGCGTATAAACCGCCAGCCAGAATACCGACATGGTGATTTTAACGGTGCCGCCATAACGCTGGTCCAGAAATTGCGGCATGGTGTAGATCTGGCGCTTGAGGAAGACCGGCAATAAAAACTTGCCCACCAGAATGAGCGTGATTGCCGCCATCCATTCATAGGATGCAATGGCCAGCCCGATGACATAGCCCGAGCCAGACATGCCAATAATCTGTTCGGCGGAAATATTGGCCGCGATCAATGAGGCGCCGATGGCCCACCAGGGCAAGAGCCGCCCGGCAAGAAAGTAATCATCGGTATCCTTGGTCTCGCCCTTGGGTTCGCGTGAGACATACAGGGCAACGGCCAGCAAGGAGATGCCATATAGCCCGAGAATCATAAAATCCAGTGTGGAAAGAAACATAATATGCCCGCCTGCATCCATAAAATCAGGATGAACGATATTTCATTTGCGAATAATTGCAAATGAAATTCTGAGGAAGATTGCTCACAAAGTATCTGTAAATGCACATATTATATACATTTATCACGCATGGATAAAAAATCAGGGATCGACACAAGGGATAAATTGGGTATAAATTGCAAAATAATGCAAAAGTAGGGCAGGAATTTTAAATGAAAAAACCAGAATTAAGTATATGGCAAATCTGGAATATGTCATTTGGCTTTTTCGGCATTCAGATTGGCTTTGCCCTGCAGGGGGCCAATGTCAGCCGGATATTTCAAAGTCTGGGTGCTTCCATTGATGCGCTGCCCATTTTGTGGATTGCCGGCCCGGTAACCGGCTTGCTGGTACAGCCGCTGGTCGGACACTTCAGTGACCGGAACTGGACCCGTTTTGGGCGTCGCCGTCCCTATTTTTTCGCCGGGGCGGTGTTGGCCTCTTTGGCATTATTGGTGATGCCCAACTCTCCCACATTGTGGGTCGCCGCCGGAATGCTGTGGATTCTGGATGCCTCGATCAACATCGCCATGGAGCCATTTCGCGCCTTTGTCGGGGATATGCTGCCCAGTCGCCAGCGCACTATGGGATTTACTATGCAAAGCGTCTTTATTGGCTCTGGCGCGTTATTGGCCTCGATGGCCCCGTTTATACTGGCCAATGTGTTTGGCGTTGCCAATACCGCCGAAGGGGGCGGGGTGCCCGCGGCGGTCAAGCTGTCGTTTTATATTGGGGCGGCGGCGCTGTTCCTGGCAATTTTATGGACAGTACGCAGCACGCGCGAATATTCGCCCACGGAAATGGAGGCCTTTGATGTGGAAGAAACCGCCTATCGCCCTCATAGGGAAGAGGTGCTGGCCGCCTCGCCTGATGGTGCGTTTTATCTGAAATACGGTAGTTTGATTACGGTATTCGGGCTTGGCCTGTTTTGGGCCATATATCATTGGGGCGGGGATAAACAGTTTTATGTACTGAGCGGGGCGATTGCCTTTCTGGGGCTGAGTTTCCTTTTGAACAGCTGGTTGAAAAACATCCACCGGGATCAGAATTTCCTGAGCCATATTCTGGCGGACCTGATGACCATGCCTCTGATCATGCGGCGTCTGGCGATCGTGCAGTTTTTTTCATGGTTTGGTCTTTTTATTATGTGGATTTATTCCACCCCGGCGGTCACGGCCCATGCCTTTGGGTCCAGTGATCCTGCCTCTGCATTATATAACAAGGGGGCGGATTGGGTCGGGGTAATGTTCGCCGTCTATAACGGGGTGGCCGCGGTCTATGCTTTGTTTTTGCCAAAACTGGCGAAACTGGCCGGTCGTCGCTTGCTGCACGCGATCAATCTGTTGGCAGGGGCACTCGGATTTTTTTCATATTTCATCTTTACCGATCCGTGGTTGTTGCTTCTTTCCAT
>WFTT01000041.1 GCA_015485335.1 Robiginitomaculum sp. | reverse complement strand
CGCCCTATCGAACAGCTGGAAGACTGGCTGGCACAGATCAAGGAAGAACTGGCGGCCTATGATGCAGCTAATCCGGATGCGCCTTCGGCACCTTTTGCGGTGAACCAGATCGTGCACCGGTCAAACACGCGACTGGAAGAGGATGTGGCCTTGTGTGTCAAACACCAGGTGCCGATTGTCATTACCTCGCTGGGGGCGCGCCCCGAAGTGAACGAGGCGGTGCACTCTTATGGCGGGCTGGTACTGCATGACATCATCAATAACCGTTTTGCCCACAAAGCGATCGAGAAGGGCGCCGATGGCCTGATTGCGGTTGCCGCCGGGGCCGGGGGACATGCGGGGCCGTTATCGCCCTTTGCGCTGATCCAGGAAATTCGCGACTGGTTTGATGGGCCGCTCTTGCTGTCCGGCTCCATAGCCACCGGGGATGCCATTTTGGCGGCGCAGGCCATGGGGGCCGATCTGGCCTATGCGGGGTCCATGTTCATCGCCACACAAGAGGCTCGCGCCCAGGAGGCCTATAAACAGATGGTGGTGGACTCGAATGCCAATGATATTGTCAATTCATCGCTCTTTACCGGCATTCACGGCAATTATCTGGCCCCATCCATTCGGGCTGCCGGCATGGATCCGGACAATCTGCCCGAGGCCGATCCCTCATCCATGAATTTTGGCTCGGGCGGCAAGTCGGAAGCCAAGGCGTGGCGCGATATATGGGGTTGTGGCCAGGGCATTGGGGCCATCCACGATGTGCCGCCGGTGGCAGAGCTTGTAGGCCGTCTGCGTGCACAATATGAGGCCGCCAGGGCGCGGGTCTGTTCGTAAGTTTATTATACATATTACCATGATCCGAGAGGGTCTCAGATCATGGTAATGACCGTTTTACCATCCAGTCTGCTGAGCCGGATATGCGCAGCTCTCCTCAGCCCGGATATTCACAACCCTTTTCTGCGCCGGGTTTTATGGTCCAGGATTTGCTGCCGGTAATTTGATCGAAAGTGCGTTTTGTACAGACCTTCATTTCTTTGACCTGGTCATTGCCGTCCGCATCTTTTTCCCATTTTACCCCACCGGTAATCAACAAGGTGCTGTCGGGTTTGCCGAAGCTGTCAGGTTTCAGTTCGATGATTATTGTGCCTCTGGGTTTGATGGTGCACATGCCTCTGGCGGTACCATTCAAGTGATAACACAAAAGGTAATCAGTGTGGTTTTTAATGCCGACCCGGGCTGAGGTGGTTTGATTTCGCTGTTTGATATATTCTTCCATATCCGTTGGCATGGACTGGATCAGCCGATTGCTGATGGTGACATCAGAGACAATTTTGCTGGCGTGGGCAGAAAATGCCATAAACTGCTCCGGGCCCATTTCAACACAGTTCTTATCCAGGCCTTCCTGTACCGGTGCAAATATGTCTTTCATCACCTGGACATAGCCCTCGCTGGCGGGCAGGGCAGCCTCTCTCTTTTTCAGAAGCGTTTTCCATTTTTTCTTTAAGGGTAAATCCAATGAAATGGCATCATTCATATCCCACCTGGCCTTGCGATAGGCAGCAATGATTTCATCATTTTTGAGGCTATAGACTTTGGCGGCGGCCTCGGCATTTTTGTGCGCTTCGTCCAGCGCAATGCATTCTGCCGGTGTGGGGACATAAAACTGTTTATGCCAGTCCGTGCGAATTTTTTCTAATTCTACGATGCTGTTTTTATAGCGCTGGATCCCTTGGCCACGCCGGTCTTCCATCGCTTTGGTGTCTGCATTCGTACATTTGGCGGCAATGTAATTACGCATGACGTTATAGCCATTTGTCAGCGAGGCCAAGGCGGCTCTGGCTTGTGGTAACATCTGGTCCCGCATCTTTATGACATCGGGCCAGATATCATCCAGGGATTCACCGTTCTGGTTGGCCTTGATGGCCTGTATCATGCGCTCGTCCATAGCTTTTGCGCTTTTGCTATAGGCTTGGCTGGTTTCATCGATGTTTTTCTGCGCGGCCTCCAACTCTTTGCTTAGGTATTTACAGGTTGTCGATTCAGGTTCTGCCTTGGCCATCGGTGCGCTGACCGCTACACAGATAAACAGGGCGGCAATCGTAACAGACTCTTTGAACATCAATGCTCTCCTAGCAATTCAGGCTAATTGGATTGTGGGCATAATTGTTGGGATTTCCAGTGTCGCCGGCACAGGGAAATATACTGGTCATTGCCACCAATATGGACCTGCGCCCCCTCTTGCACGGGCTTGCCGTTTTCATCAAGGCGTAAAACCATAATGGCCTTGGAGCCGCACCAGCAGATGGTGCGGATTTCACGTAATTGATCTGCAATGGCGAGCAGGGTCTCGCTGCCTGGAAACAGTTTGCCCTGAAAGTCTGTGCGTAATCCATAACACAATACCGGAATACCAAGATCATCAGCGACTTTTGCCAGTTGCCATACCTGTGCAGGGGTCAGAAATTGGGCCTCGTCAACCAGGACACAATTCAGATTATCAATTTTATGCAGGTGTTTGATTTTTTCAAGAAGATTGTCCTGGCTTTCAAACGAATGGGCATCTTTTGCAATGCCAATGCGCGAGGCAATGCGCCCTTCACCGGCCCGTTGATCAACTTTGGCGGTCAACAGACAGGTGCGCATGCCACGCTCTTCATAATTGTGTGCTGCCTGTAACAGTACGGTGGATTTGCCCGCATTCATGGCGGCATAACTGAAATAAAGCTTGGACACGAACTCCCCCTGTAAACAGTCCATTTGGACTGTTTACAGTTTAGGCGGGTGCTTTAGTTTTTGGAAGCGAGTTTGTCCTTGGGCAGTGTTTTTACATTGTCTTTGACATTGCGTTCGATCAAAAGACGCCGTGGATCCAAAAGGACATAGGCCGGGCGCTCATCCAGATCAAAGGACAGCTCGGTTTTGGGGTCGGTAATATGAACCCGTTCCAGCTTCATCCACTTGTCACCAAGGGTTTCTTTGGGGTCTTCCTTATAGAAGCCAATCTCTACCCATTCATCGAAATTCTCGCCATCGATTTCAGTGACCGAAGTTTCCTTGCCATCTTCTTCGGAGGCGATTTTCTTGTCCACCACCGCTGTCAGGCGCACCGTGTATCCACCGGATTCATTCGGTTTTACGGTAACATCGCCATCATAGCTTAAGTCCCAGAAGGTGATGCGGTCCCAGTAATCGGTGATCAATTGCTGCCATTGCGGACCTGCCGCAGCACGCAAAAAGTCAACCAGTTCTTTGGTGGTGGGATAGGGCGGGCCTTTGGAGCCAAACGTCTGCAGGAAGTCACGAATGGCCCCCTGCATTTTGTCTTTGCCCATATATTGCTTCAGGCCCCAGAATACCCAGCTGGCCTTGTTGTAATCCAGGTATTGCTGTTGCTCTGCCAGGGCCAGAGGCGGCTCTGCATCACGATCGGCGGCCCGTTGAGTCAGATATGACTGGATGGAACGGGTCTCCAGCACCCGGCGCGCCTTCTGCCAGCCAAGGGCCGCTTCATAGGCGGTCATGGCGGCGTTTTCGGTCAGCCCTTCGGAGAGCACGTTAAAGCCCTTGGTGTTGGCCGGCACGATCTGGTGAGCAAACCATTGGTGGCCAATTTCGTGCATTACCACATAGGTTGCCAGGTCCAGATTATCGTTGTCTTTGGGGTCACCCGGATCCATGACAAAGCCAATGCGTTCGGAAAATGGAATGGTGCCAGCAAAGGATTGCGCAAAACCACCATAGGGAAATTCCAGAATGCGGATCTGGCTGTACTGATAGGGGCCAAAGGTCTTGGTATAGGTATCCAGCGATTTTTTCATGGCCTTGATCATCAGATCGACATTGTAATCATGGGCTTTGTGATAATAGATCGCCAGTTCAACGTCCTTGCCGTCAGGGTTTTTCCATACATCGCGCTTGACGGTGAAATCTGCTGACAGGAATGAGAAGAAATTCAGGATCGGATTAATGGCCTGATAGTCCCGACAGGCTTTGCCGTTTTCCTCGTACTCGCGGATCAACTTGCCCGGTGTAATCGGGATTTGCCCTTTGTCGGTACAGATTTTGGCCTTGAAGTCCACATAGTCCGAAGAGGCGCTGATAAAGTGCCGTTCGCGAGCCGACACATCGGTGCGATCGGCCCGTTTTTCCAGTTCGGGCAGGTCATATTTGCGACGCTTATCCGGATTGGTCAGGCGGTTATCCTGCACGCCGATTTGCGGCATGACAGCAAAATTGTTCACAAAGGTGCCGTTATGTAAAATCGGCTGATTGTCACCAAGACTGGGGGCGCGAATGAAGGTTTCAAACTGCATTTGCGTTTTGGCACCGGGGGGCAGGGGCGGATCAAAGCGATAAATGCGCACGCCAAAATTATTGATCTCTGCAATATGGTCGCCTTCGGTAACCTGGCTGGCCCCGTCGATAACCAGAAGGCGGTTATCCTCCTTCTTTTGCGAGGGCATGCTGATATAGACCTCTTCCAGAGGTTTACCGGTGGTATTCTCGATCACATAGCGGCCTCTGACGAGAGCCGTTTTTACGGATGGATTAAAGGTTATATCCGCCTCGACCGAGCGCACTTTAGGTTGTGGCCTTTTACGTTCTTCACCCAACAGTTTTTCCCACGCCACCTGACGCAGCTCGTTTTGTTTTTGTGTGCGGAAATGGTTCTCTTTATAGGCTTTGTAGATGGTGAAGCCTGAACCGATAAAGGTCAGCAGAAACACGCTGGCCAGGGCCGCCGACGGCACACTCAGGCGCTTGCCCAGAGTTTTCAGGCGGGCCAACAGACCACTTTGCAAGCCGCGCCGCCATAGCCAGATGCTCAGCACCGCAAAGAGCGCCGCCAGGGAGCTCCAATACAGGCCAAACCATTCAAAACGGATCAGGCTGGCAAAACCATTGATTTCAGAAAGCCGTCCCGTGGGCACACTGCCAAATACCATCAACGGATGCGAAAAGGGCAGGCTGCCGACGATGAAGAAGAAAAAGATTACCAGCGCGCCCGAGGCCAGCATGCCAAGCACCCGGTTGGGCATAAAGTTCTGAATGAACAGAACCAGCATGCTGAACAGGATGATGCGCGGCGCAAAGGACATGAAGGTGAATTTCAGATAGGTTCCGGGATTAACCGGCACATCTCCCAGCACCATTTGGGAGATCATGCCAAAGATGATGCCGATGGTCATAATGGTAATGGTGACCAGGATCAGCGCCAGCCATTTACTGGCCATCAATGGCCAGTTGTGAACCGGGCTGGCGTCCAGAATTTCGGTAATGCCAGAGGTGTTGTCCCGCCAGATAATCTCGCCACTGAAAAACACCATGATGATCAATAACGGGATGGCCAGCGAGCCAACCACGGTCTGGATCATTTGCAGGCTGGTCGGCAAAGCCGGGTTGGGCAGAAACTTCATCTGCACATAAACCGTCAGGCCAAAAAGCGCGATGGCCAACAAGGTCAGAATTATAAAGGGAATGCTTTTGACGGTAGTCAGATATTCATAACGCAGGCGCGCCATAAAGGCACTCAGGGGTGCCTGACGGGTTTTGACCGGGTGTAATACGATGCGCCCTGTGTTGTTTTGGTCGTCTATTTCGCGCTTTTTGACTTTGCCAGAGGCCAGGCCGCGCTTGAATAATCCAAAACTGGCCACAAGCAGGATCAGGCCAGCACTGCCCCATAACAGGCGGTTCAGGCCGATATAGCCCGTCAGGGGGGACATATGGGTGTTCTGTTCGGCTGCGGGCCAAAACTCGGTGGTAACGGCCAGGGCATTGGAACCAAAGGGGTCGGCCAGAGACGTGAGCAGATCAGAGGCATCCTGACCCACAAAAAAGCCGCTCATGATATAGAAAATAAAGAGGGCTACGGCGCTGACATAAACCAGTGCGCGATTGCGGGTAATGGCGGCAATGGCGGTGAATAATCCACTGATCAGCAAGGTATTGATCACTACATACACTAGGGTGGGTTGCAGGAAATAAAGCGGGTTGATCGGCCCCAATATGTCCTTGTCAATCCAGGGGGCGAACTGGCCGGAAAAGAGGCCTACTACCGCACCGAAAATACATAAAAACGTGGCAACAAAAACGCCAATCATGCGGGAAAGCGTCATGTCGCGCGTTGTCACAGGTGTGGAATGCACCATTTCCAGCGCCTTATAGACGCTGTCGCGCATAACGCCGCTGACCACAAAGATCGCCCCAAAAAATATCGAGGCCAGACTGAGGACCGAAACCTGCAGGGCTAGGGTGATCGCCCCATTGGCCTTGACCTTTTCCCCGGCGCTGGAGGAGATGGATATGGCATCTGTTGACATTACCAGCACGCCCAACAGGAACATGATGGCAATGGTGATCCAGAACCCGACCTGTCGGGTGTGGAATTTTATCTCAAAGCCTATGAGTTTGCCTAACATTATGCGCTCCTAGACCATGCGATACAGGTGAGCGAAATAGGCGTCTTCCAGGTTAGGCTCGTCGCCTTCAAACCCGGCTTCGGGGGCCGCATCGGCCAGCACGCTGATGATCACACCGCCCATGAGAAGGCGGGTGGAGAGCACTTTGTACTTTTCTTTCAGGGCGTCAACATCGGCCTTTTCCACCTTTTTGCGCCACACCTTGCCCTTGATCTTGGCAATCAGGTCTTCGGGGGCGCCGCGTGCCACAATCTCGCCTTCGCCCATAATCGCCATGTCTGGGCATAGATCACGCACATCATCAACAATGTGGGTGGAGAGAATAATGACCTTGTCTTCACCGGCCTCGCTAAGCAGGTCCAAAAAACGCTGGCGCTCAAACGGGTCCAGCCCGGCGGTGGGTTCATCTACAATCAATACTTTGGGATCGCCAAGCAAGGCCTGGGCCACGCCAAAACGTTGCTTCATACCGCCCGAATAGGTGGCCACCGCGGCGCCGCGCATGGTCCATAAATTTACCGCACGTAACAATTCTTCCACCTGTTTGCGCCGTTCCTTTGTATTACTGACCCCTTTCAGGATGGCCAGGTGGTCAAGCAGGGCCAAGGCGCTCATGCGGGGGTAAACGCCAAAATCCTGTGGCAGATAGCCTAGGGTTTCGCGCATCACTTGGGGGTTTTTGGCTATATCCGTACCGTTCAGGGAGATGGTGCCGCTGTCAGGCTGCAACAAAGTGGCGATCGAGCGCATCAGGGTGGATTTACCCGCACCATTGGGGCCCAACAGGCCAAACATGCCCGGCTTCAGATCAAGAGAGACATTATCAATGGCTTTGATCTTGCCAAAGGATTTGGAAATTTTGGAAATACTGAGCACGCGATAACCCCATTATTGACCTGGCGAGAATGGTCTGACTGACGACTTAAGACCCGCATGGTTTTCGATAAAAAAATATTGTTATACGATAATAGTTTTATCGACAAGCAATAATTTCAACTTTTTATAGGGGGCGACTGGGGGTGGTTCTTTGCTGTCCTGACGTTCACGATATTCAAAACCCAATGGAAAAGAATTGTGCAGAAATTCCGGAGCAGGGAAGGTTGGTGAATGGTTAGGCGCGCATGGCCGTGGCAATAACAATGAATAAAAAATCGGCCGTCTTCTCTGAGCCGCGACAATCCTGGGTCCCTGGGTTTGTTTGCGGTTGCGCGTCAGAGGGGACGGCCTGTGGACAGTATAACACAAAATGGTGGCGAATGCACGTTTGTTGGAATTAGATATGAAATCCATGCACTAAAGGCTTGTGAAAGACAAACCTTTGCGCTATGTCCGCGCGCTTGGCGGGTACTATCCCGCTTTACGAGATTCTCATTGATATAAAGGATAGGTCCAATGGCTGTCCCCAAAAGTAAAATCACCAAATCACGCCGCGGTATGCGCCGCAGCCATGACCGTCTGGCCGCTGCCACCTATATCGAAGATGCAGATTCCGGCGAGCTGCGCCGCCCGCATCATATCGACCTGAAAACCGGCATGTATCGCGGCAAGCAGATTCTGGACCCCAAGGACTAACCTTGTTCCTAGAAGAGGCTGGCGGTTTTCGCAGTCGATTTTATAACGGTTTAAACCAGCCGGGTGCTTCAGCAGAGGTGCCCGGCTGTTTTTGTGCTTGCACGTGGGGCATAATCGCCATATCCGGCTTCTCATCAGTCTAGGAGAGAACCATGGCCGGCATTGAAGATATTATCGCACGCGAAATTCTGGATAGCCGGGGTAACCCGACGTTGGAAGTGGATGTGGTGCTGGAGGATGGGGCCATGGGCCGCGCCGCCGTGCCATCAGGGGCCTCAACCGGCAAGCACGAGGCAGTGGAGCTGCGCGATGGCGGCGAGCGTTATGGCGGCAAGGGCGTGCAAAACGCCATCGAAAACGTCAATGTGGAAATTTATAATGCCATAGGCGGCATGGATGCCGAAGATCAGCGCCGCCTGGATGAAACCCTGATTGCGCTGGATGGCACGCCAAACAAGGGCCGTCTGGGGGCCAATGCCATTTTGGGCGTATCGCTGGCCGTGGCCCGCGCCGCCTCACAATCGCTGGGTACGCCGCTTTATCGTTATATGGGCGGGGTTAATGCCCGCCTGTTGCCAACGCCAATGATGAACATCATTAATGGTGGCGAACACGCCGATAACCCCATCGACATACAGGAATTTATGATTCTGCCCGTGGGCGCCGAAGATTTCCAAAGCGCGCTGCGCATGGGTGCCGAGGTTTTTCACGCGCTGCAAGGGCGGCTGAAAAAGGCCGGGATGAATACCAATGTGGGCGATGAGGGCGGCTTTGCCCCCAATATTGGCTCGGCCAGCGAAGCGCTGGACTTTATTCTGGGCGCGATCGAGGCCGCTGGGTATCGCCCGGGCGAGGATGTGGCGCTGGCGCTGGATTGTGCCGCCTCTGAATTTTATAAAAATGGCCGTTATGAGCTAAAGGGTGAGGGCCTCAGCCTGGATGCGCAAGGCATGAGCGATTATCTGGCTGATCTTTCTGCGCGCTATCCCATCCTCTCCATTGAAGACGGTCTGGATGAAGATGACTGGGCGGGCTGGGCGCATCTGACCAAGGCCTTGGGCGACAAGGTGCAATTGGTTGGCGATGATTTGTTTGTCACCAATCCGGAACGTCTGGCGCGCGGCATTGATGAAGGGGTGGCCAATTCCATTCTGATCAAGGTCAATCAGATCGGTTCCTTAAGCGAGACCCTGGATGCGGTGGATATGGCCCATCGGGCCAGGTACAGCGCCGTCATTTCCCATCGTTCAGGTGAAACCGAAGATACCTTTATTGCCGATCTGGCTGTGGCCACCAATTGTGGGCAAATCAAAACCGGATCCCTGTGCCGCTCCGAACGCCTAGCCAAATACAATCAGCTTTTGCGGATAGAAGAAGAGCTGGACGATATGGCGATTTACGCGGGCCGGACGACTTTTTCGCTTTCCTAGGGAATTTTTTTCTTAACCATATTTGGTCTTTCTAATATTAGATGCTATGCATAAAGGGCACCCCATGAATTGGGGGCTTTGGTTATGATAATGTCGGGGAGGACATAATAATGAAACTCAAATCAATCATGCTTGCCGGGGTATTTGCGCTTTCGGCCCTGAGTGCCGGTTCGGCATCCGCCGATATGGCTGACAAGGCCCTTGGCAATTGGTTGCGCACCTCAGAAGGCTGGGTTGTCAATTTCTATATGTGCGGCGACAAATTGTGCGGCAAAGTGGTCTCGGGCGAAGGCGTGGACAAGAATACCGGTGGTCCCGTGGTTGGCGTCAACATGCTGTTTGATCTGGAAAAAGCGGACGAAAATCGCTGGAAGGGCAAAATGTATGACCCCAAAGGCGGTGGTACCTATGCCGGTCATGTGAAGGTTCTGGACGACAATACTGTGAAAATGTCCGGTTGCATGATGGGTGTCATGTGCCGTTCGGAAACTTGGTCTCGTGCTCCGGCCGACTGATATTTTCTAACGCGATTATACTGAAAAGCCCGGGTAGATCATCTGCCCGGGCTTTTTAATTTGGCGAGGCATGGATTCTAACGGCTTTTTTACCATTTGGGCCGAAGTTCAACAGGCGCGAGAATTTGCGCCTCTAAAGCCGGATAATGCAGAACGCATGGCGGTGAATGGTTGGATATGTCGCGTTTCAAAAAAATATTACCGATGGTCGGCTTTGTCTGGGTGATTATGTATTTCGCCTTCCATGCCTTTACGGGTGAACAGGGCATGCGCAATCTCTTGAAATATCAACAACGTGAAAAAGAACTCAGCCAGCAATTGGTGCAATTGCAGGCCTGCCGCCACAGCTATGAGAGGCGTATTGCGCTCCTCAGTGATGAAAATCTGGATCTGGACTATCTGGAAGAGCGCGCCCATGCCGTATTGGCGCTGGCTGACTCAAAAGATATCGTGCTCACGTATAAAGCTGAGGCGCAAACAAAGCCGCTCAGGAACGCGCCCTTACCTTGCTCATAATGGGTTTTCCGAGGGCGACTTTCCTCATGCGCTAATTCCCAGCCGCGACAATCGATAGCTTGCAGTGACAGGGTGGCTGGGCTAGAGAGGTTTAGGTATGCAATATAATTCACATGTGAAATAATGGCAAAATCAGCACAAAAAAAATCTAAAAACCCGGGCAAAGCCAATAAGGCCGAAATGCTGGACTATTACCGACAGATGCTATTGATCCGCCGGTTTGAGGAAAAGGCTGGCCAGCTTTATGGCATGGGGCTGATTGCGGGGTTCTGCCATCTGTATATTGGCCAGGAAGCCGTGGTTACAGGCATGAAGGCGGCCATACGCGATGGTGACCAGATGATCACCGGGTATCGTGACCACGGACACATGCTGGCATTGGGCATGGAGCCGACCGGCGTCATGGCCGAGCTGACCGGGCGGGTAGGCGGCTATTCGCGCGGCAAGGGCGGCAGCATGCATATGTTTTCTGTGGAGAAGAATTTTTACGGCGGCCACGGCATTGTTGGCGCGCAGGTGCCGCTGGGCACCGGGCTGGCCTTTGCTGATAAATATAAGGGCGATGACAGCGTCAGCCTGACCTTTTTTGGTGATGGCGCTGCCAATCAGGGCCAGGTCTATGAGAGCTTTAATATGGCCAAGCTGTGGGATCTGCCCGTGGTGTTTGTGATCGAGAATAATCAGTATGCCATGGGCACCTCGATCGAGCGATCTTCCTCGGAAACCCACCTGTATAAGCGTGGGGCCAGCTTTGGCATTCCCGGCGAAGAGGTGGACGGTATGGACGTGTTGGCCGTGCGCGATGCGGGGCGGCGGGCGGTCAAGCATGCGCGTTCGGGCAAGGGGCCGATGATCCTGGAAATGAAAACCTATCGCTATCGCGGTCACTCCATGTCGGATCCGGCCAAATATCGCACCCGTGAAGAGGTCAATGAGGTGCGCCAGCACCATGACCCGATTGACCATGCCAAGGCACGCCTGCTGGACGAGGGCTGGGCCGACGAAGCGGCCTTGAAAGCCATAGACAAAGAGGTGCGTGCCATTGTCGCCGATGCTGCCGATTTTGCACAAGGCAGCCCCGAGCCGGATGCCAGCGAATTGCTGACCGATGTTTTGGCACCGGGGAGTGTGTGATGAGCGCCTGTCATCTGGCCCAGGTCAATGTGGCTCGCATGATGTATGGGCCTGATGATGAACGCATGAAGGGTTTTTATGGCGCGCTGGACAAGGTCAATGCACTGGCCGATCGGGCTGACGGGTTTGTCTGGCGACTTCAGGATGATCAGGGAGATGCCACCGCGTTTCGCTTTGCCGGAGCCGGGGCCGATGATTTGTTGATCAATATGTCGGTTTGGGAAAACATTGATGCTCTGCGCCGCTATATTTACCAGAGTGTTCACGCCAAGGTGATGGCCAGACGCGAAAAATGGTTCGCCCCCATGGGTGCGCCTCATCTGGCCCTGTGGTGGATCCCCGCCGGAACCTTGCCCACGCTGGAAGATGCGCAAAAGGCGTTGCATGCGTTGGAAGAGGGCGGCCCCACCGCCCGCGCCTTCACCTTTGATGCCCTCTATGATGCAAGCGGCAAGGCCATAACTTTGCCTCCGATTGAGGCGCTGTGCGCCTAGAGCCAGGAAAGAACAAAACTATGATGGCGATAAATAAACAGGTAAAATTACCACAACTCGTTTGTGCGCTGGTACTGTTGGCGCTGCCGTCTACGGCGTTAGCCGGCAAGCTAAGCAGTGAAAAAATCAAACCGGACATGAAGTACAGGGTGACGGCCTGTCAGCGACCGGACATGCCAAAAGTCAAAGGCAATTCCCAGCAAAATTACGATAATGCCGTCAAGGCCTATGAGGCCTATTCGGTGGCGCAACAGGACTTTGCCGATTGTGTCGAGCGCGAAGCCGGCGGGGATCTGCGCACACTGCAAGAAGTTATTTTTGCCGGTGGGCAAGAAGAAATTGCCAGATCGCAACGGGATATCGATGCCCTCAAGGCTGAACTGGATGCTTTTCGGGCCAAGCTGGAAGGCAAGGCCGACAATCAATAATTTCGGCGAAAATTGCCGCGGGCAATGCCGCCTTGTTTTGGATAGGAATACGTAAACATGCCAACGCAGATCCTGATGCCGGCTCTTTCTCCTACGATGGAGGAGGGCACGCTCGCCAAATGGTTGGTCAAAGAAGGAGATGTCATCTCCTCCGGGGACGTCATTGCCGAGATCGAGACCGATAAGGCCACCATGGAGGTCGAGGCGGTTGACGAGGGTGTTTTGGGCAAAATCCTTATTCCGGGGGGCAGCGAAAACGTCTCCGTCAATACGCCCATCGCCATTCTGCTTGAAGAGGGCGAGGATAAATCAGCGCTGGAGGGGATGGATGTTTCTGCGCCGATTGCCCAAAGCTCCAGCCCCTCACCTCAGCCGTCTCCCCAGGAAGTGGGGGCTAACCCACAGCCGGATCCTGTCGAAGGGAAAGCTGTTGAAGAGGAGGGCGTGGCCCAAGCGGTTTCACGCGCCGAAGATCCGGCGATTCCGGCGGGTGCCGCCATGGTATCGATTACACTGCGTGATGCCTTGCGCGATGCCATGGCCGAAGAAATGCGCCGGGATGAACGGGTTTTTTTGATGGGCGAGGAGGTTGCCCAGTATCAGGGGGCCTATAAGGTTAGCCGTGGTTTGCTGGATGAATTTGGCCCCAAAAGGGTGATTGATACACCGATTACTGAATATGGCTTTGCCGGTCTTGGTGTTGGCGCCGCCTTTGGTGGGTTAAAGCCAATCGTCGAATTTATGACCTTTAACTTTGCCATGCAAGCTATTGATCATATTCTGAATTCAGCGGCAAAAACAAGGTATATGTCCGGTGGGCAAATGTCTTGCCCCATCGTCTTTCGTGGCCCCAATGCGGCAGCCAGCCGGGTGGGTGCACAACACAGTCAGGACTATGCCCCCTGGTATGGCCATATACCGGGCCTGATCGTTATCGCCCCTTATGATGCCTCTGATGCCAAGGGTCTGCTCAAGGCCGCCATTCGCGATCCAAACCCGGTGGTGTTTTTAGAGCACGAGCTGATTTATGGCGAAACCTTTGACATACCGGACGTGGAAGACTGGGTACTGCCTATTGGCAAGGCCCGTGTGGCGCGCGAAGGGGCGGACGTCACCATTGTGGCTTATTCGCGTATGGTGGGCTATGCGCTGGCCGCGGCCGATACGCTGGCGGGCGAGGGCATCGACGCCGAAGTGATCGATTTGCGTACCATTCGTCCGCTGGACATGGAAACGGTCATCAATTCGGTCAAAAAGACCAATCGCCTGGTCACCGCCGAAGAGGCCTGGGGCTGTATGGGTGTGGGCGCGGAAATCGCCGCTGCCGTCACCACCCAAGCCTTTGATTATCTGGATGCGCCGCCGGCCCGCGTGCATCAAGTCGAGGCTCCGCTGGCCTATGCTGGTAATCTCGAGGCGCTGGCTTTGCCGGGCGCCGACGATATTGTGAAAGCCGCCAAAGGGGTATGTTACGTTGGCTGATGCCGGTGCATATTCCTGGCGCGAGGGAGCCTGTCATTGCGGTGCAGTGCGCTTTGCGGTGGCATTGCCGGACGAGATTGTAGCGCAGGAGTGTAATTGCTCCATCTGCGCGAAAACCGGCTTTTTGCACCTGATCGTGCCCAAGGATCGCTTTGATCTTCGCACGGGCGAGGAAAACCTCACCGATTATCGCTTTAATACGGAGGTGGCGCGCCATCTCTTTTGCAAAACCTGTGGTGTAAAGGCGTTTTATGTGCCCCGCTCCAACCCCGATGGCTGGTCGGTTAATCTGCGCTGCCTGAATGCTAAAGACTTTAACTCCATAACCATAGAGCCGTTTGACGGCCAGAACTGGGAGGCCAATGCAGACGCACTGGCCCATCTGGCGTAAGGAAGACCCATGCCGATACAAATTCTCATGCCTGCATTATCGCCCACCATGGAAGAGGGCACGCTCGCCAAATGGCTGGTCAAGGAAGGCGATGAAATCAATGCCGGTGACGTCATTGCCGAGATTGAAACTGACAAGGCCACCATGGAGGTCGAGGCCGTGGAAGAGGGGGTTTTGGGTAAAATCCTGGTTCCTGGCGGCTCGGAAAATGTGGCGATCAACACGGTGATTGCGCTGATCCTGGAAGAGGGTGAAGATGCCGGGGCGCTGGAAGGCGCGGATGTTGCTGCGCCTGCACCGCAAAGCCCCAGCCCCTCACCGGAGCCCTCTCCCCAGGGAGAGGGAGTGAGTTCTCAGCCAGCTTCAACGCCTCAAATACCATCTGCGGACGCTTCCCCCTCTCCCCGGCGGGGAAAGGGTCGGGGTGAGGGGGGATCCCGCATCAAGGCCTCACCACTGGCCAAACGGCTGGCCAAGGAAGCCGGGCTGGACCTTGCCACCATTACCGGCACTGGCCCCGGCGGACGGATTGTCAAACGCGATGTGCAAAATGCGCCGACCAGTGTTGCCGCGCCTGCTGCCCCCACGGCACCTCAGGTGCCCGGCGGGTTTGACCTAGTGCCGCTGGATGGTATGCGCAAAGTGATTGCTGCACGCATGACCGAATCTTTTCGTGATGTGCCGCATTTCCCGCT
>WFTT01000040.1 GCA_015485335.1 Robiginitomaculum sp. | reverse complement strand
TCCCATTGATCTGCCATGGCCTTTTCAGGCATGTATTCATTAATCAGGTCTTCTATGGCCTCGGCGCGCATATCGCCAATGACATCGGAAACATCATCGGAGGTCATAAAATCGCGGCGTTGCTCAAAGATGGCCTTACGCTGGTCATTGACCACGTCATCATATTTGAGAACGTTTTTGCGGATCTCGAAATTGCGCGCCTCGACCTTTTTCTGCGAGGTTTCCAGCGCCTTGTTCATCCAGGGATGCGCAATGGCTTCGCCGTCCTGCAGCCCCAGCGTGCGCATGATCCCGTCCATGCGCTCAGGCGCAAAGATGCGCATCAGATCATCTTCGACCGATACAAAGAATTTGGACCGCCCCGGATCGCCCTGACGCCCGGTACGGCCACGCAATTGGTTATCAATGCGGCGGCTTTCATGGCGCTCCGTGGCCAGCACATATAAACCGCCGGCCTTTAGAACCACTTCCCTGGCGGCGGCAATCTGTTCTTCAATCTGGGCGCGCTTTTTCTCGATCTGTTTTTCATCAGGCTCTTTGCCCTTGGCCCGCCCGGCTTCGATCCAGTCGTTCAGCAGCATTTCCGCATTGCCGCCGAGCTGAATATCCGTACCCCGGCCCGCCATATTGGTGGCAATGGTGACCGCGCCCGGGGCGCCGGCCTGCGCCACAATCTGGGCTTCCTGCTCGTGATACCGGGCGTTCAGTACCTTGTGTTTGATTTTTTCTTTCTTGAAGATTTCCGACAATACTTCGGATTTTTCAATCGAGGCCGTGCCCACCAGAATAGGCTGGTTTTGGGCGGTGGATTCTTTTACATCCTTGACAATGGCGGCATATTTTTCCTTGGCCGTACGGTACAGCTCGTCATCATCATCGACGCGCTGTATTGGCTTGTTGGTGGGGATATCAATGACATCCAGCTTGTAAATATTTTCAAATTCTGCCGCTTCGGTCATGGCCGTGCCGGTCATGCCCGCCAGTTTTTCATAAAGGCGGAAATAATTCTGGAAAGTGATCGAGGCCAGCGTCACGTTTTCAGGCTGAATTTCGACCCGTTCTTTGGCTTCAATGGCCTGGTGCAGGCCTTCGGACAGGCGGCGGCCCTCCATCATCCGGCCGGTAAATTCGTCGATCAGCATCACCTTGCCGTCTTTGACGATATAGTCCTTGTCATTGGTATAGAGCTTGTGTGCGCGCAACGCCTGATTGACATGGTGCACCACCGAGACATTGCCAATGTCATAGAAGTCACCTTCGATCAGGCCTTTTTCGATCAGCACCTTTTCAATCTTCTCATTGCCTTCTTCGGTCAGGGCAATCGAGCGCTGTTTTTCGTCCAGTTCAAAATCACCATCTTCCAGCAGCGGCATTAAGGAATCGATGGTCTGGTAAAACTCGGTGCGATCTTCGGTGGGGCCAGAAATAATCAGCGGTGTGCGTGCCTCATCGATCAGGATGGAATCCACCTCATCGACAATGGCGTAATAGTGTCCGCGCTGGCACATGTCCTCCAGCGAATATTTCATATTGTCGCGCAGATAATCAAAGCCAAATTCGTTATTGGTGCCATAGGTGACATCACAGGCGTAGTTTTCCTTGCGCTCCGGATCGGTCAGCCCATGTACAATACAGCCCGTGGTCAGCCCCAAAAAGCCGTAAATCTGTCCCATCCATTTGGCATCGCGACTGGCCAGATAATCATTGACTGTCACCACATGCACGCCCTTGCCCGGGATAGCATTCAGATAAACCGCCAGGGTAGCCACCAGGGTTTTACCCTCGCCGGTACGCATTTCAGCAATATTGCCTTCGTGCAGAACAATACCGCCCATCAATTGTACATCATAATGGCGCTGGCCCAGGGTTCGTTTGGCCGCCTCACGCACCGCGGCAAAGGCTTCGGGCAATAGCTGGTCCAGGGTTTCGCCCTTTTCAAAGCGTTCACGGAACTCTTTGGTTTTGTTGCGAATCGCCTCGTCGCTCAAACTCTCGTATTCGCTCTCCAGCGCGTTGATCTGTTCTACGCGGGGTAACATGCGGCGCACCACACGTTCGTTGGAAGAGCCAAAAATTTTACGGACAATGTTCAACATGACAAAAGGACTCAAATAATACCTGGGGCGCGAGAGTATGGGTGTATAGACAAAGGCTGTATGCCTTGCAGCATACGCATGGCTGACTTAAGGACGGTGACGGTAAGTGTCAACGCGCACGCCTGAAGACGGATTTGTTTTTAGCTCATTTTTTGGAGAGGTTTCATGCCCAACCTGCCAAACGGACCACTTAAACTTTGCCTGCTTTTGTTATTAACGGGACTGCTTGGTGCCTGTGGCGGCGGCAGTGGCGGCGGTGGCAAGGATGAATTTGGCAGTGCCCGCGAGCGCGCCGGCGATGAAGCCATTGCCCGGGTAAACGGTACCACCATATACGCCTCGGACATTGCCAGAGAAGCCGCCGCGCAAAAACTGATCCGCATAGGTGACCCCCTGCCCAAGGGATCAGACACTTATAAACAGGTGCTTGACGATCTAGTGGACCAGCGTCTGCTGGCGCTGGAGGCGGTGCGCCGGGGTCTGGATCGCGATGGTGAGGCAAAACGTCGCTTGCAGGCGGCCCGCGAACGCATATTGGGCAACATTTTGGTGGAAAATGCCATATCAAAAGCCGTAACGGACGAGGCCATACGGCGCATGTATGATGAACAGGCCAAGCTCTCGCCCCCTGGCGAGGAAGTACGCGCCCGTCATATATTGGTAAAAACCAAGGCCGAGGCCGAAGCAGTTATTGCACAGCTTAAAGGCGGTGCTGACTTTGCCAAACTGGCGCTTGAAAAATCCATTGATCCCGGCAGTCGCCTGGACGGTGGCGAGCTGGGCTATTTTTCCAAAGACGCCATGGTCGAACCCTTTGCCAATGCTGCCTTCGCCCTCAAAAAAGGGGAAATTTCAGAGCCCGTGCAAACGGAATTTGGCTGGCATGTCATTCAGGTCGAGGCCCGGCGCAAACAGGCCCCGCCCAGTTTTGACGAAATGCGGCCCCGGATTGTGCGCTTCATGACGTTTGATGAAATTCAAAAACTGATCACACAATTGCGCCTGGCCGCCATCGTCGAGCGCGATGACACGCCCAAGGCTGTGGAAACACCGCTTCCCGTGGATGAAAAGACCAAGGCAGAGGCCGACGGCGCCGCAACGCCATAACCATACGCCTTATTAATTTTTTTAGGATAGTTTTTGTTACAGGACAAAGCCGATGAAACTTTTACTGGTGGCGGCATGTGCCCTGATAGACCGTGATGGCCGCATTCTGCTGGCCAGACGGCCAGCGGGCAAAGACCATGCCGGGCTTTGGGAATTTCCGGGGGGGAAGGTTGAAAACGGCGAAACTACAGAACAGGCTCTGGTGCGGGAACTTCGCGAAGAACTGGGCGTTGAGCCTTGTGAGAGCTGTCTGCAACCGTTTGCCTTTGCAACCCATACCCAGGGTGATCAACACCTGCTTATGCCGCTTTATGCCTGCCGCCAGTGGGATGGCTTTGTACAACCCCGCGAAGGACAGGAAATTAAATGGGTTCACCCGCAGGATTTATTCGGGCTGCCGATGCCGCCCGTGGATTTGCCATTGGCCGCTGAAATACGGGACAGGTTAAAACAATGAAAAAACGCACATTGATGACACGCTTCCTAGCCGATCAACGCGGGGCCACCGCGATTGAATATACCCTGATCCTGTCCCTGATGTTTTTGGTCATCCTGGCTTCCCTGACGGTGTTTTCCGATAATATCAAGGCCATGTTCCAGGCAGTATCCACCGCCATTACCAAAGCGAGCTAACGCGATTTATCTTTGGCGGGCTGACCAAAAACCTCGTGCAGTGATATTTGTGCGCTGCCAGGCTTTAGGGGCTGTTGCTGGCTTTCATGGGGGGCCCAGCCACAGACATGCACAATTTCAAAACTGGCGGCCAGACGCCCGTCTTTAGTGCCAAAGCGTTCCCGATAGATCTCTTCGGTCCGGCCCAGCACATCCCGGCGCAAGGGGCGTACCGGCCCCGCCAACGGATTGCTTTGCCCCATACCCCGCAGATCGTGCATCAGATCCAGTACCGAGCCATAGCGCACCATTACCCGGTCCACGTCCACCACAGGCAGGGCAAAACCGGCACTTTGCATCAGACCGCCCAGCGCCTTGATCTCGGCAAAGGGAATAATCCGGGCCTGTGCACCGCCGCAACATTCGCTTTCGGCCTGCAACAAGGCCGCCCGCAATTCGTGCAATGTGCGTTCGCCAAAAAGCGCACCCAAAAATAATCCGTCAGGCCGCAGGCTCTGTAATATCGCACGCAAGGCCCCAGGCAAATTATTCTCCAGATGCAGATGCAGCAGGCTGATTACCAAATCCTGGCTTTGCGGGGCCATTGCCGGCATTTCTTTTTTTTCTTCAATAAACGCCGGCAGACCGGCAATGTCTGGCGCATACGGGTTGACCAGAACGCCGGTTTCAAAAGTCCGGGTGACACTGTCCAGACGGTTTAAAACATCTTCCCAGGCCCGCTCACTCAAAAAAGAGTGATCGCCAAGGCGCTGGTGCGCCCTTGCGCGATAGCGCCCAATGCGTGCAGAATCAAAAAGTGGTGCCGGTTGTGTCATGGGGGAAAGGTCGGTCTCTTGATCATGTTTGGCAAGACCCTGAACCATATTGGCCAAAGTGTGCTGGATGCCTTGTTGCCGCCCATCTGTCCGGTGACCAGAGAAATTGTCGATGCCCCGGGGGCGCTTTCGGCCACGGTATGGGCAGGTCTGGAATTTATTGGTGATCCAGTCTGCGCCGCCTGTGGGCATCCCTTTGACTATGCAGGCTTTGAGGGACAGTTATGTGGGGCCTGCGAGGCCAAACGCCCCCCCATTGCCCGTACCCGCTCAGCATTGGTCTACAATGACATCAGCCGGGCGCTGATCCTGGCCCTCAAACATGGCGGTCACACTGATGGAGTGGCTCGTATGGCGAGTTGGATGGCCATGGCGGGTGAGCCCTTGCTGGCGGACCAGGTGTTGGTCGTGCCGGTGCCTTTGCATTTGCGCCGCCGGATCAAGCGGCGGTTTAACCAGTCCGCCCTTCTGGGGCGCGCCCTGGCCAAAGAATATGGATTATCCTTTTGCCCACAGCTTCTGGATCGGGCGCGCCACACGCCAACACAGGCGGGACGCAATGCCCGGGCGCGCCACCGCAATGTCGCCGGGGCGTTTCGGATTGCCCAGAAATACCGTGAACGCCTTAAGGGGGCGCACATACTTCTGATTGATGATGTGCGCACCACGGGGGCCACATTAAATGCCTGTGCCCGCCCTTTGCTGGCCGCCGGCTGTGCTCAGGTGGATGCGCTGACCCTTGCCCGTATTGTCAAACCGGCAGAGGCCATTACATAGAGGGCAAACCAACAGGAACCGATATGACCAAAGTCACCGTTTATACCACCGCGTTTTGCCCCTATTGCACCTGCGCACTTTCGCTCTTGCGCAAAAAAAACAATATCACCATCGAAGAGATCGGGGCCGGATTCAGCCCCAAAAAGCGTGCCGAAATGATTGCCCGCTCCAATGGCGGCTATACCTATCCCCAGATTTTTGTTGGCGACACACATATTGGCGGCTGTGACGACATGATGGCGTTGGAACGGGCCGGCAAGCTGGATGCGATCTTGGCCAATGGCGGCTAAATTTCCCATAGCTCTGGTGCAAATGCGCGCCGGCACACAGCCGACGCAGAACCTTATTGATGCCAGCGCCATGATCCGCAAGGCCGCCGCCAAAGGTGCGCAACTGGTCTGCACCCCGGAAAACACTCATCTGATCCAGAGCGATCGTTCCCTCTTTTTGCAAAACATTCATGCCGAAAAGGACGAACCGGCACTCAGGGCCTTTGGCGATCTGGCAAAAGAACTGGGCATATTTCTGCTCTTGGGCTCGCTGGCCATCAAAGTGTCACCGGACAAGGCGGCCAATCGCTCTTTTCTGATCAATCCCCAGGGCGAAATTGTAGCGCGATATGACAAGATCCACCTTTTTGATGTGACCATTAATGAGCGCGAGACCTGGCGCGAATCCGATTATTTTCGCGCCGGTTCCCATGCCATAATTACCCAGGCCGGGCCAGCAACCCTGGGGCTCAGCATTTGTTACGACCTGCGCTTTGCCGCGCTTTATCGTTTGCTCGCCCAAAACGGGGCCAATGTGCTGACCGTGCCTTCGGCCTTCACCCGGGTGACCGGACGCGCCCATTGGGAAGTGTTGTTGCGCGCCCGCGCCATAGAATGCGGTGCCTATGTGTTGGCCCCGGCGCAAGGCGGCGTACATGAAGACGGACGGCGCACATGGGGCCATTCCATGGTGGTGGATCCGTGGGGCGAGGTGATCGCCATACTGGATCATGACCAGCCCGGTGTGCTATTAGCTGATCTGGATTTGCAAAAATGTGTAACCGTTCGCCAGCGCATCCCTGCGTTGACGCTTGATGCAAAGTACGACCTGTCATGATCCGCTATGCTCTTGTATGTTCTATAGGTCATGAGTTCGAGGCCTGGTTCTCAAACTCTGACGATTATGAAATGCAGACCGGCAAAAAACTGGTGTCCTGTCCGGTCTGTGATGATGTCAGCATCACCAAACAGATTATGGCCCCGGCCTTGAAAGGCACCAAGCGCAAAACCGATGCAGACAGGGCACAGGCCTTTGCCGCCTTTGCTGGCAAGGTGCGTGAAAAAATCCGCGCCACCCATGACTATGTCGGCGATAAGTTTGCCGATGAAGCGCTGGCCATGCACCGGGGCGAAAAAGATGAAAAGCCGATTTATGGTGAAACCACACCTGATCAGGCCAAAATCTTAAAAGAAGAAGGCGTGCCTGCGGCTCCATTGCCCTCGGCCTTTGCACCCACACCGCCTAAAAAATTAAATTAACTGCGCCCCTCGCGCCACCATGCCCCGGCGGCAATCCCCACCACCAATAAGGCCATCAACAAGGCCGGTAAAGCCGGGCGACGCTGTTCGCCGGTGACCACAAAGGCCTGATTGCGTTTCAGTCCCATCCAGGTACGCCCCGCCTGGCGATCCCGTGCGCCAGTACGGCGAATGACCGGCAAAGACCCGGCCTCGCGCAGGGCATAAATACCGCCGTGACTGTCTTCGACCAGGGGTTTGAGGGCTTTGATCGACGGGATCAGATGCGCAAATTCCTTGGGATTGAGCGAACCACCAGAGGCCACCGCCAGTAATTTACCCGCCCGCACACTGTAAAGACCGCTGGCCATTGCCGGCATGGTGCCGGTGAACACGCCGGGGCCAGCCGGAGACAGTGGCACCTTGATCACGCTGCCATCGGGGGCGGTAACCTCCACCGGAGTGGCTTCGTCGGCCAGGGTGTGCTGGCGGATTTGCAATTCTCCCTGGAAGATTTTGGCGCGCAGGGCCTCTTCTTCCAGTTCCGGCTCTTTCATCAGCCAGTGAGCCAGTCGGCGATACAACTCCGCATGGGGGCCACCACCATCAAAGCCACGCGCCCACAGCCACGCATGGTCCGACATGAATAGCGCCACCCGTCCCTTGCCAACCCGGTCCAGGATCATCAGGGGTTCGTCTTTGTCATCCGACAAAACGGCCGTGCCGGAAAAAGATGATGCCTCGATCCGCCGTCCCCAGCGGCCCCAGCTTTTGTCTAGGGGCGCCAAGGGGGTCGTCACCGGGTGACGGGTACCAGCAATGGTCACTTTGGGGCGATAGGCATGGGTGTCGATCTTGCTTAAAGACCGTGCCGGCAAAACCGACGACAAGGGCGTGCGGGCCAGCGAATACGGCCCGGCAAATTCCGGCCCGGCCACCACAAGCAAGGCCCCGCCCTTTTCCACATAGCGGGCCACATTATCCAGATACAACATGGGCAATACGCCGCGCCGGGTATAGCGATCAAAAATAATCAGATCAAAACCGGTGAGCTTTTCCACAAACAATTCGCGGGTGGGAAAGGCGATCAGCGCCATTTCATTGACCGGGGTGGGATCTATTTTCAACGGCGGGCGCAAAATGGTGAAATGCACCAGATCCACCGCCGGGTCAGATTTCAGAAGATTACGCCATGACCGCACCCCGGCATACGGCTCGCCGGTGACCAGCAACACCCGCAAGCGATCGCGAATGCCGTTCACATTTACCGCCGTGCGATTATTGACCAGGGTCAGCTCTTCCTTGGCCGGGGCCACTTCAATCTCGACCACATTATCGCCGCGCTTTTCAATGGGCAGGCTGACCCGCACATCCTTGCCCACGGCAACCCGCACCCGCAATGGCGAACCACCATCAACACTTAACGACACTACCGCATCGCTGGCCGGGGTCTGCCCCTCATCCTCGATATGGATGACAAACACTGCTAGTTCACCTACCAGACCATAGCGGGGCGCATTGATCACCCGCAAGGTACGATCCCCATGCGTGGGATCCCCCACCATCAGAGCATGCACTGGGGCATCGGGTGTTGCCGACAGGGGTAGATCATGGGCCAGGCCATCGCTAAGCACCATCACCCCGGCCAGTCGCCCGGGCGGGGCCTTGGCAATGCCTTTTTGAATGGCGCTGAACAGGGCCGTGCCATCGCGCGAGGGCGATACGGTTTCCTCGATCAGCTCCAATCGGGGATCGGCGGCGATTTTTTCCCTGATCTGCGCGGCCATGGTCTTGGCCAGCACGTCCCGGCCATCCAGCGTCATGCTTTCACTGGCATCAGTTATCAGGACGGCGACATCGCTAAGCGGGTCTTTTTGTTGTTCCACCCAGATAGGATTGGCCAGCACCAGTGCCAGAACCATCACCAGCGCGGCGCGCAACACGCTGCCCCGCAATTTCAGGCCAAAGGCTAGCAGGGAAAGCAAAACCAGTAGGCCGCAAAGACCGCCAATGATCAACGGAGAGACCAGCGGATCAAAGATGAACTGTCCACTCATTGTTCGCCCAACCGTTCCAGAAGCGCCGGGATATGAACCTGGTCGGCCTTGTAATTGCCGGTCAGGGAATACATCACCAGATTAATGCCAAAGCGGCGCGCCATTTCGCGCTGGCGCGGAATATCATCCGAAAGCGCGGCCATGGGCTGGCCATTTTTATCCAACGCCCAGGCTGCCGCCCAATCGTTTGATCCGGCAATAATGCCCGATACCCCATCCAGAGACGAACCATTGGCATCGCTTTCCACCCAGACCCGCCCATTGGTATAGCGCCCGGGAAAATCGTGAATAAGATAATAGGTCCGGGTCAGCACATGATCCCGATCCACGGGTCTGAGCGCCGGTACGCTGATTTGTGAAAACACGGATTTTAAGGCCGGATCAACGCCGCCGGCCGCCTTGGCACGCAACTCCCCATCTTGGGTATCAATGACCAGCATGCCGCCGTTTTTTAAATACGCATCCAACGCCGCAACGGCCTTTGCAGAAAGCGTAGGCGGGCGCAATACCGGCCAGTAAATAAAGGAAAACACCGACAGATCGTCCACCGACGGGTTCACCCCGATGGGGGCCGCCGGCTCCACCGTAGTGCGTTGAATAAGGGTGTGCGACAGCCCGTAAAGCCCCGCTTTGCTCATCGCATCCACCCGGCGATCACCGGTGATAATATAGGCCAGCTCGGTATCTTGCGCCGCCTTGATGGCCCGATCAAAGGCCTCATCGGCCTGGGCTTTGGGATCACCGGCCAAGAACACTAGCAGCAGGCCCAATAGCATCACCGCCACCTTTGATCCGGTGGGCAAGGCTTTGCGCAAAAACCGCAAACGCCCAGCCAGCCAGAGCGCCGCCACCATATCAACCCCCAGCAGGACCAGTGCCAACAGCAATAGGGGTGCCTTAAAGGCAATGCTGCGCGAGGCATTACCGCTCATCAGCGTAACCCCCGCCGGTGGTGTGGGCAGCGGATCAAGCGATGGATAGGCCGCCCCCAGATTTAACGCCCGAGTGAAGGGGCCATTGCGATAAAGCCCCGGTGGGATTTGCGCACTGATGGCGGTTTTGGCAAAATCGGCATTGGCTGGCAAAAACGGCGGCGCACCCTTGGGGGTTTGCATCTGGCCTTGGGCATTCAGCGCGCTTTCCAGCTCCCAACTGCCCTTTTGCTGGTCCAGGGCCGCACCAGGCCGCCCCTTGGCAAAGGCCAGCGTGCGTTCCAGCATGGCGGCAAAAAGACCTGATAATGGCAGGTCCGACCATTTGGGCGCGGCGGTAACATGAAACAATACTATGCGCCCGACCCCATGGGGGGCAGAACTGACCAACGGCGTTCCGTCCTGAAGGCGGGCCCAAACCCGCTGGTTCAAGGCATCATCGGGCAGCGCCAGCACCTGACGGCGCACGGCGGCATCCTGCCCGCCTTTTAAGCCAAAAAACGGGCTTTCCTGGGTAAAAGGTGCCAGGGCCTGCGGCGTTTCCCAACCAAACGCCCCGCCCATCAGTCGCCCGCCAGCGCGTAAATTTACCGGCACCAATTCATCGCCATTGGCGGCCAGATGCGGCCCGGCAAAGCGGATCAACAGGCCGCCAGCGCGCACAAAGGCATCCAGTTTCACCAGCCCCGCCGCCGTCGGCTGCGCCGGATCGGTCAGCACCAGCACCGAAGGTTCCTGTGCCAACAGATCGTCCAATTCCCCACGGATCAGTTCCGCATGGGGCTTCATCGCCTTGTCCAGATAATAAAAACCGGACAGTAATGGTTGGCGATCCACATCACCGCCCGGCGTGATCAATCCCACCAGTGGCCGTGTCCAGCCCCCATCAAAAACCCAACTGGTCCCCGCCGATTGAGTCCCCGACACCTGCAACATTTTTAGTCGGTTTCGTAATAATAACGGCAACACAAATTCACCCTTGGCCAGAGTTTCCCCGGCGGCAAAACCAAGATCCGCCTGCGCCATGACCGAGCCATCTTCATCAATGGCCTGTACGGCGATGGTACGCACCGCCCCGGGCGTGGGACGTTGCAAATGAATGTCCAGCCCCCGCGCACTGGTGATGGGCGGCCCCAGCAATAATGGCTCTGTCCCTTTGGCGGGCGTATAGACCTGGACCGGGCCAAAGGCGGCCAATCCGTCCATAAAGGCGCGGGCTGCGCCGTGATCCAGCCCATCACTGAGCCAGATAATATGAACGTCTTTTGGCAGGCCACCGGCCTTGGCCAATGCATTGATAGCGGCCAGGCTCCGAGTGCGAGAGGGTGGCCAGGGCTTGGCGTTTTCATCGCGCACCTGTTTGCGGGCCGTTACCTGGGCGGTAAAACGCAATTCTTCGGCATTGGGGCTGGCCGTAAAGAGCACCGCCACCCGGTCCGGGGCCGCACTGATCAGGCCAAGGGCATCTTTGCGGCTCGCCTCCCAGCCCGGCGCACTGGCCCAGCCATTATCCATGACCAGCAATAGTGGTCCCTTGCCTTCCCCGGTATCGCGCGGCGACCAGAGCGGCGCACCCAGCGCCAATATGATCAGCGCCGCAATGCCCAGACGCAACAGGCGCAACCACAAAGGCGCGCTGTCCGGGGTTTCCTCATCATCCTGTAAATCCTGCAACAAATTCAGCGGCGGAAAGATCGCCCGCAAGGGAGCGGGTGGCGTAGCCCTTAGCAACAGCCATAAGAGCGGCAGGGCAAGAAGGGCGATCAGTGCCCAGGGAAAAAGAAACTGGACCCCCATTAGCGGACATCCCCGGCAATGCTTTGGTAAATCGACAACAAAGCCGGCGCCGCCACCCGGTCGGTACGATGGCGGATAAAGGTCCAGCCCAGGGCACGGGCCAGCGCCTCCAGATTTTGGGTGTTTTGCGCAAAGCGCACTTGATAATCCCTGGCAATGGTTTGCGCCCGGCCAAACAACACCGGCTCGCCCCCATCGGGGTGGTTAAACTCGGTCCGCCCCACATAGGGAAACTCTTCTTCGGCCGGATCGTAAACCTGTACCAAAGCACCAGTAACCCCGGCGGCCTTGAAGCCCGACAGACGTTCCTGCCAAACCTCAACACCCTCATAAAAATCTGAAACAATCACCGCCTTTGGCTGCCCCATGAGCGCAAGCGCACGCAGGCATTTGGGCGGTGATGAATGCAAGATCAGTTTTTGCGCCGCGCGCTCCATGCCGCCGCGCCCATGCACTGGGCGTTGG
>WFTT01000039.1 GCA_015485335.1 Robiginitomaculum sp. | reverse complement strand
TTATAAAATAGTTGATTTTCCCAAAAAGTCCTTTAGGATGCAATGGTCGAGAATTAGGCGGTAATCCTGACAATCTCAGGAGAGGGGGGCGTTGTAACCCTCCATAGGTAAGCAACGAGCGTATCTATGCTGTGATAACGTATTGGTGCCATGTTTATGGCAATTGGGGGAATAAATGACTAAACTCATAGAAAGTAGTAAGGGCAATGGGGCGCTAAAAAAGTTATTGTTTAGCGGGACGGCCGGGGCCGCATTTTTGCTGACATTGGCCAGCGCACCAGCGGTCAGCGCGGAAGAAGACAAGCCGTTACTGTTGGATGAAATTATTATTACTGCCTCAAAAACTGGTAACAGCGATTTGCAAAAAACGCCGTTGGCGGTAACCGCTTTTACAGCCGATATGATCGATAAATCGGCAATGACGGACATCCGTGATCTGGAACAACTGACACCTGGTCTTACCATTTCAGAAAACACGACACTGGCGCAGATATATGTGCGCGGCGTTGGCACAAACAGCGTTTTTGCGGGCGCAGATCCAAGCACCAGCATCAGCCTTGATGGCGTTTACATTGCGCGTCCTTCCGCCAGTTTTACCAGCTTTCTTGATGTGGAACGTATTGAGGTTGTGCGCGGACCACAGGGTACGCTTTATGGCCGGAATTCAGTTGGCGGTAATATCAATATAATTTCCAAAAAACCTTCATTGGATGAGCTGGTTTATAAAGGGCAGGTGAGTGTTGGGGACTATAACTTTAAACGCTTCGAGGGCCACATCAGTGCGCCAATAATTGCCAATAAACTGGCATTCAGTGTTGCTGGGCAGGTGAGCAAACATGCCGCATACCGTAAGAATATAGCTCGTGTGGGCAACGATCTGGATAATGAAGATACTTCGATGGTTCGCGGGCAATTGCTTCTTAAGCCTAGCGAAAAGGTGGAAATGATCGCCCGTGCAGACTATTTCAAAGCCAATAATTTTGGGATTTATGGATTTGGCACTTTACTTACCCATTCGCCTGCACCGCTGGCAAACTCAATTTTTGGTAATACACGACTTGTTGCTCATAATGCGCCAACCAATGCAAACAAAGATAATTGGGGTACTAGTCTGGAGGTCAATGCCGATCTCAATGATCGGTGGTCGCTAAAATCTTTATCCGCATACCGGGAAAGTAGTTATTTTGTTCACCTCGATGCTGACGCATCTGATCTAGACATTGTACGCACCAATATCGGCGAGGATCAGAGCCAGTTTTCTCAGGAAGTGAATGTGTTGGGCAAGTTTGATCGTGGCACCCTGTTGCTCGGTACCTATTATATTCATGAGGATATTATCGGTACTGTCGGCGGGGAAGGGGTTGAAATTGTGCCGCTTGGTATTTCACGACACCCTGAACCGATCGTCAATACGGATGCCTGGGCGGTGTTTGGTCAAGCCAGTTTCGACGTAACCGATAAGCTGTCATTGATTGCCGGCGCACGCTATACCGATGAGAAGAAAGATTTTGAGAAAAAAGATGGCTTGTTTCTCAGGGGAACAGGCATCAGAGTTGTTGATCTCAGCTTTCCAAAAGAAACTGGTAATTATAGTGCGGTGACCCCAAAGTTTGGCATCAATTACCAGGCAAGTGACGATGTGCTGCTCTATGCTTCAGCAACGCGCGGCTTCAAAAGTGGTGGTTTTAACCTCACGGCTTCTATTCCTGGTGGATACGGACCTGAAAAACTCTGGGCCTATGAAGCGGGTATAAAAAGCAATCTGGCGGAAGACAGATTGCGGTTGAACCTAACCGGATTTACCTACGATTATAAAGATTTGCAGGTCCAGTCCACGGTGGTGGTTGCCAGTATTGATATCACTAATGCTGCCACCTCGACGATTTCTGGCCTGGAACTAGAGGCGGTCGCCAAAGCCACTACAGATTTGGATCTGTTTTTTAATGTGGCCTATCTTGATGCCAAATATGACCAATATCCTGGCGCGGTTATTCTGGGCGGAGGTACGATTGATGCCTCAGGTAATCGTTTGGCAAATGCGCCCAAATGGTCCGGCAGTTTTGGTGGAGAGTATGGACATGACTTTAGCTGGGGCCGGTTGTTTGCACAGGCTCAATACAGCTGGAAGTCCAGAGTGTTCTTTACGGCAGACAATAACGCCGTGGAAACCCAGTCTTCTTTTGGCGTGGTCAATGCGACCATTGGTGCAGAAACGCCCGATGGTAAATATCGCCTCTCGCTTTACGGGCGTAACATTACAGACAAGCAATATGTAACTACAACCGGTAGCTTTCCTCTGGTGCCTGCTGGGCGGTTCGCACCGCCCGCTACCGTAGGGTTGCGCCTGACCGTACAAAACTAAGTTAAGAAAACAACGCGCGTCACGGTTAGCGTTCGTTAGTAAAAGGGTTGGTGTGCGTGGAGTAATGTTCCTAGCTGCGCACAATATAAGGTAATGATGCAATTCCCCTCATTCTATGCGTCAAAGCCTGCCTATGACTCCGTTGGTATTAGAGGGGCCAACGGGGTCATTTTTTTCTGCTCATGAAAATGGTTCGACCTTACCCTCTGAACGGAGCTACGTGGCTTGTGTTATGCCTGTTCATTTTTCAGGTTTGAAGAAAGCGGATGATGAAATGCATGAACAAAGGGAACATTCCATTGCCAGATGGCGGGTGGTCGGGGCTGCCAGTATTGGACTGTTTCTAGGCTTTAGTACCTTTATGGGGATCGTCTTTGGCTTGTTTATCAAGCCTCTTTCCAGTGAATTTGGCTGGTCTCGCACACAAATTTCATTAGCACTGACAATCAGCACGGCTCTGGTTATTATTCTGGCACCGGTTTTGGGACGATTTATTGATAACTACGGGGCCCGGCGTATTTTGATACCATCTATTCTGGCATTTGGCCTGGTGGTTGGGTCCATGTCGCTGATGACCGCATCCCTTATCCATCTTTACCTGATGTTCGTACTGATCCCCATTATCGGGATTCCAACAATCCCCGCCTCCTATACGCGTATTGTTCTAGACTGGTTTGACAAGGACAGGGGGCTGGCGCTGGGGATTACATTATCTGGCGTGGGGCTTGGCGCAGTCATTATGCCGCCGGTATTACAATATTTAATAACGGATTATGGGTGGAGAGCGGCCTATTTAGGCTTTGGTATTCTGGTGCTTTTCATTAATTTCCCCATTGCCTTTTTTTTCCTGAAAGAGAAGCCGGAATCGCCTGTTTCCCCCACTCAAGCGCACCACAGCGAGCAAGCCGTCATGGTTGTATCTGGACCAGGGTTCAGTTTGTCAGAGTCGTTGAAAAGGCGAGCGTTCTGGATTTTAATTTTCACGTTCTTTCTTTTGGGCATGGCAACATTGGGGGTTAGCGCACATTTACATTCCTCGCTAACAGACAAAGGGGAAACGCCGGGGCAGGCAGCTTTGTCACTCTCTGTTCTTGGCGGATTTTTGATCATCGCCCGTGTTGTCTGCGGGTATCTTGTTGATCGTTATTTTGCCCCCATTATCGCCAGCATTTTCCTGATGGGCATGGCCATTGGAATTGGCATATTAGGATTGAGCACAAATGGTGGCCTAACATTGCTGGCGGTGGCTTTGCTCGGGCTGGGGTTTGGGGCAGAATTTGATCTGATGGCATACCTGATTTCGCGCTATTTGGGACTGCGGTCCTATGGGCAGTTATTTGGCTTCACCTATGCCGCTTTTAGTGCCGGGGCGGCCATCGGCCCCTTGGTAATGGGGCAGGTATTTGATGTGTCGGGCAGTTATTTTACTGGCTTTATATTGTTTGCCGTGGTCGGGGCGGTCTCGGCTGGAATGATGTTGCTCCTGGGGCCGTATCCCGCTTTCAAAACTACTCTGGGTAACTGATTTAAGCGTAAGTGGAGAGAATGCGATGGGAAGATTGAAAGTTAGGACCAGAGAGGACCAGCCTGCGTTAGAGCCATTGTTCACACTGGTTGAGGATGTTGCCGGTTACTTGCCCAACAGCATGTTGCAAATGGGGGAGTGGCCGGAGCTGGCCACAGCCTTTGCCGGTCTGGCCTCTGTGGTGCTGGGTCCTAGTTCTCGCTTGCCGGCCGATCTGAAGCAGATGATTGCACTGGTCGCCAGTCAGGCGGCGGGTTGCCAGTATTGTATGGCCCATACCGCCCATAATGCTGAAGGGGCCGGTGTGGCGGTGGAGAAGATTGAAAAGGTGTGGGAGTTCGAAAGCTCGCCGCT
>WFTT01000038.1 GCA_015485335.1 Robiginitomaculum sp. | reverse complement strand
GACTAGATATTTCTATCCCCATCTCCAAAACCAAACGTGTCATCCCGGACTTGATCCGGGATCCATTGTGCCGGTCCGTTTGCGTATGGATTCAGTATGGATCCCGGCTCGGGGGCCGGGATGACACGGAGGAATTATCCCCCGCATAGCGCGCTCAAGAGTCAAAGAGGGTCACCTCTTACCCCTTCGCATGTCCGCCCTTACCCCTTAAATACCCTTAAAGTTTGCAATACTGACCCTGAAATGACCCTCATTTACCCCTTACTGCCCCTGAAATGACGGGAATAAAACGGGTTTATCCCCCGCCTCTGTCAGGAGTGTAAAATCATGAAATTTAAGAGGGCCGGTGGGCCTTAGTGGTCGCGCACCATCAGGGTGGAAACCAAAAAGCGGGCATTGCCTTTGCCGATGATCCGGTCCGTCACGCCCTGCATTCTGGATGCCAGATATTGCATGTCCGGCACCTCACCGGCGGTATACAGGCTGCCGGCATATTGGGCGAGAATGCGGCCATAGGCATCGCGCAGACGCGGGGCCAGTTTGGCAGCACGGTCTCGAATGCGCTGGTCTTTGATATCTAGCCCATATTCCATGTGCATAAGGCCGGCGGGAGTATGACCAGAAAATACTGTCGCGGCGGTTGGGTAAAACTGTAGAAAATTTTCCGCGCCAGAAGACATTTTCTTGGTGCCATAGGCGCTGGGCTCGCTGTTGGCTTTTTCCTTGGCTTTGCCATGGCCGCCACCACCACCGCTGGCATAGGCCGGTCCCGCGACCAGGAGAAGGGCGCTGACAATCCCGATCAGTATGAGTTTGAAGTTTTCCATGGAAAGAACATACCACCAGCAGGTAAAGAAAGTCTTGGGGCGTGCTGGGGGATGGGCTAGAAAAGCTGAAACGCAATACAGGAAAGCAAACAGGTATGGCAAAAACCCCATCAAAGAAGTTGCCGCGGCCTTTGCCGCGTAAAACCATTGAAGAAATTTATGCGCGTCTGGCGGCGGCGGATCCGGAACCCAAGACCGAACTGAACTATACCAATGCCTATACTCTGTTGGTGGCGGTGGTGTTGTCGGCCCAGGCCACGGACAAGGGGGTGAACAAGGCCACCAAGGCCTTGTTCGAGGTTGCCGATACGCCCCAGAAAATGCTGGCACTGGGTGAAGACAAGGTGCGCGAATATATCAAGACCATTGGCCTGTACCGGACCAAGGCCAAAAACGTCATCGCTTTGTCCCGGCGTTTGGTGGAATGCTTTGATGGTGAGGTGCCTCGAAACCGGGCGGATCTGGAAAGCCTGGCCGGGGTGGGGCGAAAAACCGCTAATGTGGTTCTGAATGTCGTATATGGCATGCCGACCATGGCGGTGGATACGCATATTTTCCGGGTGGCCAATCGCACGCGTATGGCCCCGGGACGCAATCCGCTGGAGGTTGAAAAGGCATTGCTGAAAACCCTGCCGGAAAAATACGCAAAACATGCCCATCACTGGCTGATCCTGCAGGGGCGCTATACCTGTTTGGCGCGCAAACCCCGGTGCTGGCTGTGTTCAATCGCGGATCTTTGTGCCTATACAGACAAAACCCCGGCACCGGACAGCGACTAACTGTCTTTGGGGCACCAGCCCGTGCGGTCGTCCATGGCACGGGCCAGCCCGGCCTGTAATAGCAGGGTAGACAGGTCTTCGCCCTTGTCGGTTTGTACGCGGGCAATTACCCGTCCGGCATATTTGCCAAGATGCACCGTTCGCAAGGTCACGTAATGACCGGTATGATGCACAAGAAAGTCCCGGGCCGCCTGGGCGCGGACGCGTTCGCGTGTACAGGATGGGCGAAACAGTTCCGGTGCATCAATATCGGCAAGGCGGACCTTGATATCGATATGTTGCCCGGGCCAGATCAGGGCGCGAACCGCCAATGTATCACCATCAACCACCCGCACCAATTCGGCGGCGATGGGGCCGCTGAGGGTTTCGCGGGATAAAGCCGGGCTGGAGCCAGTCAGTTCCAGCGCAAGGAGAGGGATTAAAAGCGACTTCATTAACGGCTCGGCGCACAGAAAATAGGACTATACTCCTAAATTCAGAACAAAACAAGCCTAAATTTCGCGCCTAGGTTGTGAAGGGGGCTGGAATCTTAATCGCCACCGCCCATGCCCATCATGCCGCCGCCGCAACCACAACCGTGACCACCGCCGCCACCTCCACCACCGCGGTTATGACTGCGAAAGCGGATCATCGGGGCGCGGGAAAGCACGCTGCCTCCGCCGCTGGTAATAATGGTGCTGCCGCCCCCGCCAAAGAATATCGGCGCGTTGCCGCCGACGCCACCAGACAGGGTATTGAAAAAGGCTGCATTGCTGATGTTTACGCTTGCACTTGCACTTGCACTTGCGTGCGCGCGAGCCTGTATATGGGAGGAACCGTGATAAACCCGGTGCTCGTCGGTGGGGCATGGTGCCGGCATGGTTTGTCCATGATCGTCCAGGCTGTAACAGCCCTCGTCTGGCAGGCGGGGCTCTTGATGACCGCAATACACATTGGTCCGGGGCCGGGCATCTTCCCTACAGGCGCTGTGGTGGCCGGTAATGATCTGTGTGGGTGGGGGTGGTGGCAAATGAGTGCGGGTTGGCACATAGACATCATAATTGCCATCAAAGGCGCTGTCCTGATTGCCGCGGGTTACCACCACCGGGCCGGCATCGGGGTAATAGGGGGCGGGTGGTGTCCAGACAGAAGCCGGGGTGTGGGCATTTTGGGTAGAATGATAAGTGGAACCGGTATTCCTGAAACCGGGATGCGATGTATGGGGGGTATCGCGCGGATCGTATTGCGGACCAAGGCGCGTGCCATCGGCGGCGACCCAACGCCCGGTGCAGTCAACCCGCGATTGGGACGTGCTAACGGTGCCGGTCAGGCAAAATCCGCTCTGACCAGCCTGTGCAGGACTGCTTTGGGCCATGCCAAGCGCCATAAAGGCTCCGGCAATCAGGGTGGTGTGCAGGGAAAGCATACGCATTGGTTTCTCCATGTCCCGTTTCAGAACAACCAGAACCTGAGACACGCAAGGCCTGTGCCGATGGGGTGGGCAGTCGCGGCCTAGAAGTCAGAGGCAATACCCTTGCGTTCCCAATCACCAAATCGAGTGGGCTCGGACCCTTTGGGGCCGCCATATTCTTTGGGTAGATCTGTGTTTTGCTGCTGTTGGCGGCGTTTTTCGGCCTCGGCCAGAGCGCGGCGGGCGACCGCGGAGGCAGGCTTTTGCGACTTTTGGGGTTCGGTCATGATACGGCAAAAGGCTCCCTGAAACGATGGATGCAGATTAACACGTGATCTTGCAGCAATAAACCTGTTAGGGCGTCAAAGCCCATGGTATGCGCACCTATGCATGTAAAACTCTCACCGGCGCGGGTATGGGCGGCCAACGCCATTACCGCTATTTTGGATCATGGCCAGAGCATGGATGATTTCCTTGCCGGGCCCAATGGCTTTACCGCCATGAGCCCGCGGGATCGCGCTTTGGCCAGGGCCATTGCCGGCACGGTTTTGCGCCGCCTGGGTCAGGTGGACGCCATTCTGGCGCTATATGTGGCCAAGCCGCTGCCTCCCAAGGCCGGGCTGATGCGGGCAATTTTACGCTGTGCTACTGCCGAGATTTTATTTCTGCGCAGCCCCGCCTTTGCCATTGTTAGCGAGGCGGTTTCCATGGCGGCCAGCAAGGGCAAAACCCGTGCCTTTCGCCATCTGGCCAATGCCGTCTTGCGCAAAGTTGCGGCCGAGGGAGCGGAACGCCTGAATGACATTCCCGCCACGCTCAATATTCCGGACTGGTTGCGCCAAAACTGGCAAAAAACCTATGGCGAGGCGACCATTGAAAACGCGGCCAAGGTTCTGATAGAGGACCAGCCAACCGATCTGACGGTGTTTCGTGATCCGGCAATCTGGGCCGAAAAGCTGAGCGGTACGGCCATTGGCGGGCCATCTTTACGCATTGCCTCGGCGGACCGACAGGCCGGCGATATTACCAAATGGGCAGGCTTTGAGGAAGGTGCCTGGCAGGTACAGGACGTTGCCGCTGCCCTGCCGGCGCTGATCTTGAATGCGGGTGCAGATGAAAACATTATCGACCTTTGTGCAGCACCTGGCGGTAAAACCGCCCAGTTGGCCGCCTGTGGGGCCAAGGTAACTGCGGTTGAACGATCCTCATCCCGGCTGGAACGGCTGGATCAGAATATGAAGCGGCTGGACCTGAAGGTGCAAAGCGTTTGTGCCGATGCCCTGCAATGGAAGCCAGAGACCCTGGCCGATGCGGTCTTGGTGGATGCGCCCTGCACCGCCACGGGCGTGTTTCGTCGCCATCCCGATGTGCTGGTGTTGAAAACCCCTGATCAGGTGCGCGATATGGCCAATACGCAATTTGCCATTCTTGCCGCTGCCGCCAACATGCTGCGCCCCGGTGGCCGCCTGATCTATTGTGTGTGTTCGGCACAAACGGAAGAAGGTGAAGACGTGGCCCGTCGAGCGTTAAAGGAATTGCCTTTGGGTCCATTGATCATAGAAACCGGGGCCTTGTCTTATGTTCAGGCCTTTGTAAAGGCGCATGAACTTCGCATTCCCCCGGGCGCTTGGGCTGACAAGGGTGGCCTGGATGCGTTTTATATTTCCGCTTTTACACGCCAATAAGGCCTTATTTCTGCCCTATGCCTGAGCCAAAGATAAAAGTGCGGTTCAGCCGCCGTTCAGCAACGGTTCAGCTTTGGTTCATTATGGTTTATAACCAAGAGCTAGGCACATAGAGTTGGTTTAATAATGGCAAGTAAGGATAATGGTATGACAATTTCTCGATCCGTAACCCGCACGCTAGGTGCTTTGAGTGTTGCCGGCACACTGGTGCTGGGCGGCTGTGTCTCGGACCTGGGTGCCAATGATTATCAACGCAGCGCCATCGGTGAAGTCAGCCATGCTGATTCCGGTGTAGTGATTGCCAGCCGGGTTATTAAAATCGAAGGCAGTAATTCCGGCGTTGGTGTCGTCAGCGGTGCCGGCCTTGGGGCCGTGATCGGCAAGGAAGCCGGCAGCCATGGACGCGACAGTGCCATTGGTGCCATTGGCGGTGCCATTGTTGGCGGTTTGTTGGGGGCAGCCATCGAAAACTCTGCCACCGAGCGGACCGGCTTTGCCTACACAATCAAGCTGGATCGCGATGGCGAAATCATCACCATTACCCAGGGCGGCGATGTGGCCATTGCCAACGGTACGCCGGTTTGGATTGAGTATGGCGAACGGGCCCGGGTATTGCCTAAACAAATGCCACCGCAGGCCTATAACTAGGCTTGCCCTGAACTGAGTTCAAAGCGCCCGCATCTGGATTTTCCGGTGCGGGCGCATTTGATTTTCCTGCCGCTCTCGCCCATTAAAGGTTATGGACTCATGGCGAGCATAACCCGTGGCAGAAAATCAGTTTCTTGAAATTGCCAATGCAGCGTGGAAAGCCGGTCGTCGCCGTCTGGCGGGCGAGCTGTTCAGCATGCCGGTTTATCGCAAAATAGCGCTGCGCTTTCCGGTCACAAAGCCCCCCTCGTGCGACTTGCCGCGATTGATCGAGGCGGACCCGCAAAAGGGAGAGGCGCTGGCCCATGGTGATTTTTTTCTGGCTGGCGTGGTTTCCCATTTTGATGAAACTCGTGAATTATGGACCAAACCGGTACCATCCCGGCGTTTTGCGGCGCGGCTGCACGAATTTGGCTGGCTGCATGACCTGCTGGCACTGGACAGCTACGAAGCCAATATGCTGGCTGGCGAGCACATGGACCATTGGGTGCGGATTTATGGCCAGTGGAACCCGTTTTCATGGACCCCGGGTATTGCCGCCCGGCGGTGTTTGAACTGGTTGTCCTTTGGCACGATCCTTTTGGGTGAGGATGAATTGGGCCAGGCCCGCCGGGAATGTCTGATCCGCCAGATCACCTATTTGCATTCCCTTAGCGATATTGCCTCGGACACCCGGGATCGATTGCAAATTGCCATGGCAGTGGTAACCACCGGGGCCATGGTGCCGGGCGCGGGCCTGTTTATGGAACGCGGACTGGCTTTGCTCAGTGCACAATTGGCAGAACAGATTCTGCCTGATGGCGGACATGTTTCCCGCAATCCGGAAATGGCGGCCCTGACATTGTGTGATCTGGTCTCGCTTAAAAAAGTGCTTAAAAACCAGCAATTGCCGGTTCCGGATGATTTGGAAAAGGCCCTGGCGCGGCTAGCCCCCATGGTGCGGTTTTTGTGTGCGGCCGATGGCCATTTAAGTGCCTTTAATGGTGGTGGCGAGGGTCATGCCCTGACCACCAAGAGGGTTTTGCGCGCGTTATCCATCCCCGAAAGTGCGTTTACCTATGCCCCGCATTCCGGCTATCAGCGGGTAAAGACCGATGCTTGCGTTTTGATCATGGATACGGGCCGGGCCCCGCCGGAACGCTTTAGTCAGGGAGCCCATGCCGGGGCTTTGGCATTGGAGCTGAGCACGCCCGGCGGTCGCCTGATCGTCAATTGCGGCTGGTCCGAGGACCAGCCGGATCAATGGCATCTGGCGGTGCGGACCAGTGCGGCGCATTCGACCCTGGTCATCAATGATACCTCATCGGCGCAAATTCGTTCCTTCGGCCTGCGATCGGCATTGCTGGGTCCGCGATTGCGTCAACGGGGGCTGGCCAGCCCCTCGCGGCGCAAGCTGGAGCCGGGCAAGGGCACCCATCTGGAGGCCAGCCATGGGGGGTATTTACACCGTTACGGCCTGATCCATCACCGTCAGGTGCTGGTCAGTGAGGACGGAAACACCATTTCAGGTGAAGACCGGGTATTTCGCCCCCGGGACGTGCAAAAAGTATCCGGGCCGGTGTCGCTGAACTGCGCTCTGCGGTTTCATCTGCATCCCAAGGTGCGGGCCAGCTTTGCCCGCGATAAATTCCAGATGCTGTTGATATTGCCAGATGGTACGGGTTGGCGTTTTCACTGTCCCACCGGTCAGATTGAGTTGCAACCTTCGGTCTATCTGGCCGCCGGCGCGCCGCCGCAACGCACCCAACAATTGGTGGTACAACACAGTATGAACACACAGGCCGACATCACGGATCCACAAAACCTGATCCAATGGTCCATAGAACGGGTACAGGGGTGAGCATGTCATGACCGATCAACGGCTCGATTTTCCTTCTGCTGGCCGAAACGCCGATCCCATTGCACAGGTGCTCAAAAGCGTATTGCCTCAAACCCCGTGTTCGGTACTGGAAATTGCCGCGGGCTCTGGCCAGCACGGAGTGCATTTTTGCACACAAATGCCAAACCTGACCTGGTGGCCAACCGATCTGGACCCGGACCATATTGCCAGCATTAATGCCTGGCGGGCCTATAAAGGCATGGGTGATCGAATCCACGAGGCCCAGAAACTGGATGTATGCAGCCCATCCTGGCTTGAGGGCAAAAAACCAACAGGCTGGCCGCCCACCTTTGATGCGATCGTCAATATCAATATGATCCATATTTCCCCTTGGCAGGCGACCCTGGGGTTGATGCAGGGCGCGGCACATCACCTTGCCCCGGGCGGGGTGATGGTGTTGTACGGGCCCTATCGGATAGATGGCAAACACACTGCCCCCAGCAATGCCGATTTTGATGCCAGCCTGCGTTCTCGTAATCCCAAATGGGGGGTGCGTGATCTGGAAGAGGTGGCGGCGGCTGGCCGTGCACAGGGACTAACCCTGCGCACGACCACACCAATGCCGGCAAATAATTATTGCCTTATTTTAGAGCGCTCTTAAGCCCGATCCGTTTCCAGATCAGAAATACCGCCGGGATCAGTAACAGGGTCAGCACCGTGGCGCTGACCATGCCGCCAACCATGGGCGCGGCGATGCGGCGCATCACCTCTGATCCGGTGCCGGTGCCCATCATGATGGGCAACAGACCGGCAATGACCACGGCCACGGTCATCATGATCGGGCGTACCCGCATCAGGGCCCCTTCGATGATCGCGGCACGTAAATCCTCCAAGGTAAAGGGCCGGTCCTCGCGCTCAGCTATGTCCCGCTGGGCCTGCAGGGCCTGTTCCAGATAGACCATCATCAGAACGCCGATCTCGACCGAAACTCCGGCCAGCGCGATAAAGCCCACGCCCACAGCCACCGACATATTGTATCCAAGGATATCCATCAGCCACAGACCGCCCACCAACGCCAAAGGCAGGGTGCTGATGATGATCAGCACCGGGGTTACCCGGCGAAAGTTCAGGAACAGTAACAGCAGGATAATTACCAGTGTGACCGGTACCACCACGGAAAGCCGCGCCTTGGCCCGTTCCATATACTCGTACTGGCCGGACCAGTTCAGCGAATAGCCGGGCGGTAGATCAATGCCTTTGTTAACCGCCTCTTTGGCGTCGGCGACATAAGAGCCAATATCGCGGCCAGCAATGTCCACATAGATCCAGCCATTCAGGCGGGCGTTTTCGCTGCGGATCACCCCCGGACCGCCGGATATGGAAATATCGGCCAGGCGTTCCAGCGGGATTTGTGCTCCCAATGGGGTGACCACAGGCAGGGTTTTTAGTTTGGCCAGACTGTCACGATAATCGCGCGGATAGCGCAAATTAACCGGGTAACGTTCCAGCCCTTCGACACTTTGGGTGATGGTCATGCCGCCAATGGCGGTGCGCACCACGTCCTGTACATCGGCGACGTTAAGGCCAAAGCGTGCTGCCTCGGCGCGGCGGATATCCACATCAATAAAGCGCCCGCCGGTAACCCGTTCGGCATAGACCGAAGCCGTGCCGGGCACGGTTTTGATGACCTCTTCGATCTTCATGCCAATATCGCCAATGACATTCAGGTCCGGGCCGGCCACCTTGATGCCCACCGGGGTTTTGATCCCGGTGGCCAGCATGTCGATGCGGTTTTTAATCGGCATGATCCACACATTGGTCAGGCTGGGCACCTGGACGATACGGTCCAGTTCTGCCTTCAGCTTGGCGGTGGTCATGCCAGGCCGCCACTCGTCCCTGGGCTTTAACTGGATGGTGGTTTCCACCATGGTCAGGGGCGCCGGGTCTGTAGCGGTGTCGGCGCGCCCGGCCTTGGCATAGGCGCTTTTCACCTCGGGCACGGTCATGATCAGCTTGTTGGTCTGCTGAATGATCTGGGCCATTTTACCGGCCGAAACTGCCGGAAAGGCGCTGGGCATGTACAACAGATCGCCTTCATCAAGGTCTGGCATAAACTCGCCGCCCATGCGCGATAGTGGCATGGCGGCGCTGCCCAAGACCACCATGGCAGCAACGATCATCATGACCGGGTGTTTGAGCACCACATTGATGAATGGGCGATAGCCGGCAATCAACAGCCAGTTAATGGGGTTCTTGTGTTCGGGCATAACCTTGCCGCGAATGAAATACCCCATCAATACTGGCACCAGCGTGACCGAAATGCCCGCCGCCGCCGCCATGGCATAGGTTTTGGTAAAGGCCAGCGGGTGAAACAATCGCCCTTCCTGAGCCTCCAGCGCAAAAATCGGCACAAAACTGAACGTGATGATCAGCAGCGAGAAAAAGAGTGCCGGGCCCACCTCGACCGCAGCCTCGGTAACAATTCGCCATCGGTTTTCGGGGGTTAAGGGTTCGCGTTCAATATGCTTGTGCATATTTTCGATCATCACAATGGCCGCATCCACCATGGCCCCAATGGCAATGGCAATACCGCCCAGCGACATGATATTGGCATTAATACCCTGCATGTTCATGACGATAAAGGCGGCCAGAATGCCCAGCGGCAGGCTGAGCACAATCACCAGCGCGGAGCGCAGGTGGAAAAGGAATATGGCGCATACCAGAATGACCACGATAAACTCTTCGGTGAGCTTTTCGCGCAAGGTATCCACCGCTCGCTCGATCAGGGCCGAACGGTCATAGGTGGTGACCACCTCCACCCCTTCGGGCAGGCTTTCCTGTAACACCTCCAGCTTTTCCTTGACCAGATCAATGGTGCGAAGGGCGTTTTCGCCAAAGCGCATAATGATCACGCCGCCAACGGCTTCGCCTTCGCCGTTCAGCTCGCCAATGCCCCGGCGCAGCTCTGGCCCCAGTCGGATTTGCGCCACGTCTCTCAACAGAACCGGCGTGCCGTCCTTGGTCACTTTAAGGGGAATTTGTCGCAAATCCTCTTCGGATTTTATATACCCCGAAGCCCGGACCATGTATTCGGCCTCGGCCATTTCAATGACCCGGCCGCCGGTTTCCTGATTGCCCCGCTGTATGGCGGTGCGCACTTTGGGCAGGGGTATATTATAGCTGCGCAATTTATCCGGATCGACGATCACCTGATATTGCTTGACCATGCCGCCAATGGTGGCCACTTCGGAAACCCCGGGCACGGTTTGCAGCTCGTATTTCAAAAACCAGTCCTGGATCGAACGCAATTGCGCCAGATCATGGCCGCCCGTGCGATCGACAAGGGCGTATTGATAAACCCAGCCAACCCCGGTGGCATCTGGACCCAGCGCCGGTTTTGCGGTTGGCGGCAGAGTGGGGGCCACTTGGGAGAGATATTCCAGCACCCGCGAGCGGGCCCAATAGAGGTCGGTGCCATCCTTGAAAATGATATAGACAAAGCTGTCGTTAAAGAACGAATAGCCGCGCACATTGATGGCGCCTGGCACCGCCAGCATGGCGGTTGTCAAAGGGTAGGTGACCTGGTCTTCGACCACTTGGGGGGCCTGTCCGGGGTAAGAGGTTTTGATGATGACCTGCACATCAGACAAATCAGGGATGGCGTCCAGCGGCGTGTTCTTCAGGGTATAAGCCCCCCACCCCGCCAGCAATAACGCCAGCATGATGACCAAAAAGCGGTTGCCAATGGACCAGCGAATCAGAGCGGGAATCATGGTTGCATCCCTTCCTTATTGCTCTTTACCGGCATTTTCTTGATGGCGAGAATGATAAAGTCGCCGTTCTCGTCGGCTTTTTCACGCAGTTTGAAATGCACCGTATCGCCGACCTTGATGTCGTCCAAATATTCCGGCTTGGTCATAAAATCCATGCTCATGGAGGGCCAGCCAAAAGCCTCGATCGGCTGGTGTGCAATGGTGATCATGCCATGGGCAGGCATGATGGATTCCACCACGCCCATGGTTTCTGCCTCGATATCCGCATCCACTGATGGCGGCGACATGCGCAAGGTGGTGCCCCGCAAAGAGGCTTCACTATCAATCAGGAACTGGCTGGAAACCACAATTTCCTCGCCATCCAGCAAGCCTTCCAGAATTTCCACGCGGCCTTCGGATTCCATACCCGCCACCACTTTGGCGGGCTGAAACTGTCCATTGCCCAGCGCCAGAATGACCCGTGCCGATTTGCCGGTACGGATCAACGCTTCGCGATCAATGGCCAGAACCCCCGTATGCGGTTCGGTCTTCATGCTGATTTTGGCGTACATATCGGGTTTTAATGTGCCATCTGTATTATCAAAGCGCAGGCGTACCTGCACCGTGCGCGCCCCGGCATTCACTGTGGGGTAGACGTAATCCACTTTGCCTTTCCAGATGCGACCGGGCATGGCCTCCAGGCGCATATCCACGCTCTGGCCGGGCTTTACCCAATTGGCCTGGGTTTCAAATACCTCGGCCTGCACCCAGACACTGGAAAGATCGGCCAGCATCATGATCTGGCGACCGGGTTTGACAAAGGCCCCCTCGCCGGCTCCCAACATGGTGATCACCCCGTCCTGTGGCGCAAACACGCGGATCAGGCGTTGTGCCTTGCCTGATTTTTTGATGCGGTTGATCTGGGCATTGCTCATGCCCAGGGCATCCAGCCGACTTTTGGCGGCGCGGATCAGGGTTGATTTACCGATACGAACGGCTTGTAAAAATTCTTCCTGCGCGCTGACCAGCGGGCGTGAATACAGATCAAACAAGGGCTGACCCTTGCGCACCGCTTCGCCCGGCGATTTGACAAACAGCTTTTCTATCCAGCCCTCAGTGCGCACATCCACAATGGCGGTCTTGTCATCATCGGCACGGACAAAGCCCACCGTGTCGATATTACGGTACAAAGTGGCCCGCTCTACCTTGGCCAGCCGCACGCCGATATTGTTTTGTACGCTGGGGTTAATACGCACCAGATTATCGTCATTGCCGCCATCTTCGTCGCCGGCATAGACCGGGATGAGGTCCATGCCCATGGGCGATTTACCGGGCTTGTCGCTCTTGAAATTGGGGTCCATGGGGGCCTTCCAATAGAGGACTTCTTTTTCCCCGCTTTTGGAGGTCGTGCTGGTGTCTGTGGCGCCACCAGAGAGTTTGGCAAGGCCATAACCGCCCGCCAGACCGATGCTGAGCACTACGGCGGTCAGGATAAGGTTGGATGATTTAGTCATTATTCTCTCCATTCAGATAGAGAAGGGCGGCATGGGCCTTTTCGCGATCTACGCGCAGGCGCAACAAGGTCAGCTCGGTATCCAGTACGGCCAGTTCTGCACGTACCAGTTCGGCAAAATCCGCGGTTTCATTTTCATAACCGATCAGGGCCGCTTCGGCGGTGTCCTTGGCCCGTTTCAGTACATCGGTTTCATAAAGCGCAATGCGCTCGCCAAGGCGGGCCCACTCGGCATAATTCCGGCCCAGTTCCCGGTTCAGTTCCAGCAATTGGGCATCGCGGCCAAGGCGGGTGGAGGCCTTCAGGCGTTTGGCGGCGCTTAGGCGACGGTCCTGGCGATTGGCAGTAAACAACGGCACGCTGAGCGCCACGCCGATGGAGCCAAAGTCTGATCGGCTGTCGCGCATGCCATAGGCCCCTTCGACACTGAAACCGGGTTTGTACTGTTCGCCGGCAATATCAACATCGCGGTTGCGTGCATCAATTTTGGCATCAAAGACCTGTACGCTGGGATGGCGTACCAGTCCGGCCTGCATGGTTTTGGTGTCCGGAAAGGGCGGCAGTTTGGGAAAGATATCGGGCAGAGGCCGGGCCGCATTGGCAATTCCGATCAGGCGGATCAGGTCGGCCCGGGCGACATCGGCCTTGCGGTCAATTTCCACCAGCCGTGCGCCCAATAAAGAGGTCTCCAGATCAATGCGCAGCACATTTTGCGCAGCGCTGCGCCCGGTGGCAAAGACTGCTTCGGCAATGCCGCCAAGATCAGAGATTTGTGCCTGGGATTGCTCGGTAATTTTGCGCGCCCCCTGCCAGTAATAAAGCTCAAGCCAGGCGGTGCGGGTTTGCAGGGCGATCTGGCGTTCGGTAAGGATTTTGCGACGCCGTTCCGCCTGGGCTTCGCTCAGGCGCTTTTTACGGGTCAGCGAGCGGGTCTTGCCCTTGGGAAAGGCTTGGCGCGCCCCCAAAGCCAGCTGGGTCATGCCTTCGCGATTAAGATCAAAGGATGACAGGGGTATGCTTTGCATACGGGCGGTGAATACCGGGTCCGGTAGTTGGCTGTCGGCAACAGCGCGGTCTTCCAGCGCCCTGGCGCGCTCTTCGTATAGCGCCACGCTGGGGTCATTGGCCTGTAACGCAATGGTGACGCTTTCGTCCAGGCTAAGGGGTGTTTGGGCAGCGGCCGGTATTGCAAGACACAAAGCCGCAATCGTGGCCGGCACAAACCGGATAAAATGGGAGGTCATGTTTGCCTCTTTCTCGAAAATGAAGTTTTCAGTCAGGCGTCAAAACGCCATTACGCACCCAAAGGTGCGGTCAGATAAAAACTTCAGCTTCGAGGAGGCGGGGCGTTCAGCGTGGTTTGAAAGGCAAACAATTGTGTGTATTGGCGCTGATACACACTGGCTCTGGTGCCAGAGAAGGCGGTCAGGGGGGCCGAGGTTAAAAATACGGCGCTGGCGCATACGGCATTACAAATGCCATCACAATCCATATCGTCCGGGCAAGACTGACCGGCACCCTGATCACAACAGTCATGTTTTGTGTTGGCGGTGGCGCGACCGGTGTGGTGCATACAGCCAGCATTCTGGCTCATGGCACTGGCCATAGCGGGGGCCGCCGGGGTTTTTGCCAATGCCGCAGGCGTAGTGGAAAACCCGATCAGGCCCAACAGGACGATCGCGAAGGATAGCTTTATTTTTGGCAGTAAAGACAAAAATGACATTTCCTGGTTCCCAGCTCTGAGCCGTACATAGGGGCGTTAACGGAGAAAATCCATCCCCCCTGCGACACTTTTGCGTGATTAGGGTCAGGCAAGCTTGCCCGCCCCCAGGACCGCTATGGAATCACGTCCCAAAGCGTTTAGCGCACTGTTGGCGATATGTTCGGCATCCAGACCCGCAAGCTGGTACATGCGCTCAGGGGTATCCTGATCAATAAAAATATCCGGCAGAGTCAGGGTGCGAATTTTCAACCCCTTGTCCAGCGCCCCTTTGGCCGCCAGCATTTCCAGCACAAAGGCGCCAAAACCGCCGCGCGCGCCCTCTTCCACCGTGATCAGCACTTCGTGGTTTCGGGCCAGTTGCAAGATCAGATCTGCATCCAGAGGTTTGGCAAAGCGCGCATCGGCCAGTGTGGTGGACAGGCCCTGAGCCTCCAGCATATCGGCGGCTTTTTGGGCCTCAATCAGACGGCCCCCCAAGGACAAAATGGCAATGGCAGTGCCTTCGCGGACAATCCGACCCTTGCCAATGGGAAGAATTTCCGGATTTTGGGGTATTTCAATGCCAACGCCATTACCGCGCGGATAACGAAAGGCGCTGGGGCCATCATCAATGCTGGCCGCGGTGGCGACCATGCGGGCCAGTTCGCACTCATCGGCGGCGGCCATCAAGACCATACCCGGCAAAGCCCCCAGATACCCAATATCAAAGGCCCCGGCATGGGTGGGTCCATCGGCACCGACAAGGCCGGCGCGGTCCAGCGCAAAGCGTACCGGCAGTCCCTGAATGGCCACATCATGGACAACCTGGTCATAACCGCGTTGTAAAAAGGTCGAATAAATGGCGGCAAAGGGTTTCAACCCATCGGCGGCCAGGCCCGCAGCAAAGGTCACCGCATGTTGTTCGGCAATGCCCACATCAAAGGTGCGGGTGGGAAAAACATTGCCAAAAAGGTCCAGCCCGGTCCCCCCTGGCATGGCGGCGGTAACGGCAACAATGCGTTCATCTTTTTTGGCTTCCCTGATCAGGGATTGGGCAAAGACTTTGGTATAGCTGGGCGGGCCGGCCTTGCCTTTTTGCTGTTCACCGGTGATGACGTTAAAGCGAGAAACCCCGTGATATTTGTCAGCGGCATTTTCCGCCGGGGCATAGCCCTTGCCCTTTTGGGTGACCGCATGGATCAGCACGGGGCCGTCTTTCAGATCGCGCACATTTTGCAAAATCGGTACCAGATGGTCGAGGTTATGGCCGTCAATCGGGCCTACATAATAAAAGCCCAATTCCTCGAACAAGGTGCCGCCAGCAGCCATGCCGCGGGCATATTCTTCGGTCTTGCGTGCCGCTTCTTTTAACGGACGCGGCAAATGATTGACCACATCCTTGGCCAGACGGCGCATGGTGGTATAGGCCCCGCCCGATACCAGGCGCGCCAGATGCGCGCTTAATGCGCCCACCGGCGGCGCAATGGACATATCATTATCGTTCAAAATCACGATCAGGCGCTTGTCCATGGCCCCGGCATTATTCATGGCTTCATAGGCCATGCCGGCACTCATCGAGCCATCACCAATGACGCAGATGACGTGGTTATCTTCGTCTTTGAGATCCCGGGCCACGGCCATGCCCAACCCGGCAGAGATTGAGGTGGCTGCATGGGCCGCCCCAAAGGGGTCGTATTCGCTCTCGGCGCGTTTTGTAAAGCCAGAAAGGCCGCTGCCTTGACGCAAGGTGCGGATGCGGTCCCGGCGTCCGGTCAGGATTTTATGGGGATAGCATTGATGACCCACATCCCAGATCAGCTTGTCTTTGGGGGTATCAAATACATGGTGCAGCGCCACGGTCAGTTCGACCACGCCCAGGCCGGCCCCAAGATGGCCACCAGTAACCGAAACTGCGTCCACGACTTCGGCGCGTACCGCATCGGCCAGTTCGCGCAGTTCGCCAATGTTAAAGTCCTTGGTGTCGGCGGGTAAGTTGACCCGGTCCAGTATGGAAGGTGGTATCGTCATATAAACGTGCTCTATCCGGTCCGTTCTATCACAAAATCAACGGATTGGCGCAAAATCGAAGCATTTTGCCCAAAAAACTCCAAATGGGCCTTGGCCTGTCCGGCCAGCATCCGGGCCCGGGCCCGGGCTTGCTCTGGCCCTAAAGCCAACACAAAACTGGCTTTGCCCTTATCGGCATCCTTGCCCACCGCCTTGCCGGTTTCGCTGGCATTACCTTCGGCGTCCAACAGGTCATCGGCAATCTGATAGGCCAGACCCAGATCATGGGCAAAACCGCTGAGTGCGGCAAAGGCATCGGAACTGGCCTGCGCCATTACGGCCCCGGCCTCGGCGGAAAACTGGAACAAGGCCCCGGTTTTCATCCGTTGCATCCGCGCGATCAGGGGCATTTCCAGCGTATTGTTCTTGACCGATACATCAATGGCCTGGCCGCCGGCCATGCCGCGTGCCCCCGACGCCACGGCCAGTTTATGGATCAGCTCGGCGCGTACCTTGGGGCCGGTATGGGTGGCTTCGTCACTGATGATCTCAAAGGCCAGGGATTGCAGGGCGTCGCCGGCCAGAACCGCCAGACCTTCGTCATAGGCCTTGTGCACACTGGGCCGCCCGCGTCGCAAATCGTCATCATCCATGCATGGCAGATCATCATGGATCAGCGAATAGGCATGAATGCATTCCACTGCTGAGGCCACGCGCAGCAGTGAGCGCTCGTTAATGTCAAAAAGACGCCCGCATTCGAGCACAAAGAAAGGACGGATACGTTTGCCATTGCCCAGCGCCGCATAGCGCATGGCGGACAATAACTGACCTTCCGGCCCGGCAACGGGCGGGATCAGGGCATCCAGCGCCACGGTGACCTTGTCGGCGATATTTTCCAAACGATCGTTGAAAGTGTCCTGGGTTTCCATTTTAGTCGATCTTGGCCGGTTCGGTACTGGCCGTTCCATTGGCATCCAGTACGATTTTTTCAATTTTCAGTTTGGCGGCCTTCAGCTTGCCCTCGCAATGGGCCTTCAATGCCGCGCCCCGTTCATACATGGCGATGGATTGTTCCAATTCCACCTCGCCACTTTCCAGTTTCTGAACAATTTTTTCCAGCTCTTCCAGGGCGGTTTCAAAGTTCAGGTCTTCAATTTTTTGCGCTGATGTCATGATGGCTCCGTAATCAATGACCGTCGGCGCGTTCATAACGCCGAAATGACCAATAATCATCCCGCCCGTCATATACGCAATTCCAGCCATTGGCCACCAGGGCGGGCCGCATCATGCGGTTAAACCATCCATGGGCGCACACCAGAACATTGTCACCGGCCCGGGCCAGCGGATCAATCTTGTCTACGGCGGCAAAGGCACGGATTTCGGCACTCGCCCGGCTTTCAAATCCGCCAGTATAGCCCAGCCACCACAGGCTGCGCGACCAGATATCCCAATGTGGCGGCCGCATACGAATGAAGGACGGAAATGGAGGGGGCGGCAAAGGAGCCTCGGTAAAGACCGGGTCGTATTCAACCGGTTTGCCATTTGCAACGGCGGCGGCGGTTTCCTGTGATCGGCGCAAATCACTGGCAAAAATATGCTGGGCGTTCTTGGCAACCTCCAACAGGTTTTGCGGTGGCGGCGAACTAAGGTCCAGACCGCTTTCATCATAGCCGCACCACCATTTGTAATATCCCTTTGAATCAATCCAATGGGATTTGTCGGTGTCAGGACGGCCATGACGGGCCAGCACAATGGAGCCGCTTCGCTTCTGCGAAGTCGGCGATGCATGCGCGCTGGCACCTGATGATTGTGTCATGCTGTTTCCCTGGGGTGTTCTACTGCCCGACGCGGTAAACCCCTCATGCCTTACCCAGCGCCTCTACATGCGCTGCGCTGCACCGGCCCAACGCTGCCAAGTCGTAACCGCCCTCAAGCACGGATACAACCCGCCCGTTTGCAGTTTCTAATGCCAGCGCAACCAACTTGTCAGTAATCCAGACAAAATCTGCACTGTCCAGGTTGAACTGGGCCAAGGGGTCATCCCGGTGGGCATCAAAGCCGGCCGAGAGCAAGATCAGTTCCGGTGCAAAGTCCTGCAAGCCCGGATGGATATGCTCCTCATAGGCCTGTCGCCATGCGGTGCCGTCTGTGCCGGCGGGCAGGGGAGCATTGATAATACGGCCCCATTTGCCCCGTTCATCGGCCTTGCCGGTGCCGGGATAAAAGCCCTCCTGGTGCAGGGAGGCATATAACAGACCCGCCTCGTCCCAAAACATTTCCTGGGTACCATTGCCATGGTGCACATCAAAATCAATGACTGCCACCCGGGAAAGGCCGTGAACATCGCGGGCATATTTGGCGGCGATGGCGACACTGTTAAACAGGCAAAACCCCATGGCCGTGCCCGGGCGGGCATGGTGGCCGGGTGGCCGCACCGCGCAAAAGGCGCGGGTGTACTCACTGGCCATCATCCCATCCACCGCAGCGATTACCGCCCCGACGGCGCGCAAGGCCGCCTCGGCCGAACCCGGGCTTTGCGCGGTATCAGGGTCCAGTTGTTTCCAGCCCTCCAGAGGGGCATTATCAAGGATCTGATCCACATAATCGGCGTTATGAACCCTTAGTAGATCTGCACGCTTGGCCAACGGCGCGGTGTGTTCCACAAGGTCCAGATCCGCGGCGCGCACAGCGTCCAGTACCGCCGTCAGGCGCGCACGCTGTTCCGCATGGCCGGGGATTTCCACATGCTTCAGACAATCGGTGTGGCTGAACAGGGCGGTTTTCATTTTCCCAGTTGCACGTCTAGCACCTTTATCCCCGGTGGGGCCGGATAGCCTTCTTCGGGAACAAAGAAATCTGGCAATAAGGGTTGTTCCGGGTCCACCAGATAGGGGGTGAAATCGGTAACGCCGTGCTGGTATAGGAATGTATCATCAATCAGGAAGTTGCCGGAAAAATCGCGGGCGTTTTGCATAAAGACCAGATAGGCCGCATCGGCCAGAATTTCCGGTGTGCGGCACATTTTCATACCTTCTTCCCCGGCCAGAATATTGGCAATGGCCGCCGTGGCAATGGCGGTGCGTGGCCACAGGGCGTTGAAGGCCACACCTTCTTCCCGAAACTCGCCCGCCATACCCAGCACGCAAAGACTCATGCCAAACTTGGCCATGGTATAGGCGGTGTGCGGGGCAAACCATTTTTCCTGCATGTCCAGCGGCGGAGACAGCATCAGTACATGGGGGTTTTGCGCCTTCATCAAATGCGGCAGGCATTTTTGTGTGGTCATATAGGTGCCGCGCATATTGACCTGATGCATCAGGTCAAATCGCTTCATCGGCGTATCCAGCACCCCGCGCGGAAAAATGGCCGATGCATTATTGACCAGAACATCAATGCCGCCAAAGGTGCTGATGGTCTTGGCCACCGCGTCTTCGACCTGATCCTCAAAGCGAATATCGCACACCAGTGGCAAGGCCTCGCCCCCGGCGGCGCGCACTTCGTCGGCAGCGGTATAAATCGTGCCCGGCAGGCTGGGATGCGGTTCGGCCGATTTGGCGGCAATGACAATATTGGCCCCGTCCTGCGCACAGCGCTTGGCAATGGCCAGGCCAATGCCCCGACTGGCACCGGTGATGAAAACGGTTTTTCCTGAAAGACTCATATTTTTCTCCTAGGCATCCCAAAAGCCGATAATGCGGCGCACCTCTTCCATAATGGGTTCGGCGATGGCACTGGCGCGTTCGGCCCCATCTTTCAGCACTAGATCAATCTGTGCCGGATCAGCATTCACCCGGGCCAACTCCTGCCCGATGGGGGTGATGGCTTGCACCGCCAGTTCGGCCAGGGCTGGTTTAAAGGCCCCAAAGCCCTGACCGGCATACTGATCCAGCACCGCCTGATCGCTAATGCCAGCCAGCGCCGCATAAATACCTACCAGATTGGCCGCCCCATCGCGACCTTTCAGACCCTCCACACTATCGGGCAGGGGATCCGGGTCGGTGCGTGCCTTTTTGATCTTGCGGGCAATGGTGTCCGCATCGTCTTCCAGATTAATGCGCGACAGATCCGATGGATCGGATTTGGACATTTTCTTGGTGCCGTCTTTCAGGCTCATGATCCGCGCACCCGGCCCTTTGATCAGCGGTTCCGGCAGCGGGAAAAACCCCGGCGCGTCATAATCGCGATTAAAGCGCTCGGCAATATCGCGCGATAGCTCCAAATGCTGTTTCTGGTCTTCGCCCACCGGTACATGGGTGGCCTTGTATGCCAGAATGTCCGCCGACTGCAACACCGGATAGGCAAACAGGCCCACCGAGGCGCGTTCCTTGTCCTTGCCGGCCTTGTCCTTGAACTGGGTCATGCGTTCCAGCCAGCCCATGCGGGCCGAGCAATTAAAAATCCAGGCCAACTCGCTATGGGCGCGCACGGCGCTTTGCACAAAGATCACCGCCTTTTTGGGGTCCAGCCCGGCGGCCAGAAAGGCGGCGGTGATTTTACGGGTATTGTCGGCCAGCGTTTTGGGGTCTTGCGGCACGGTGATGGCATGCAAATCCACCACGCAGAATACACAGTCATGAGTGTCCTGCAGGGCGACAAATTTTTTCAGCGCCCCCAGATAATTGCCAAGGTGCAGCGCCCCGGTGGGCTGTACGCCGGAAAAAACCCGTTCCGGGCCGCGATAAGGTGTTGATGGTGTGCTCATGGTGTCCGCTTTTCTTTAAGTTTCATGCGGCGTAACCAAGGTCTTGGGTCAGGTCAAGAACGGCGCAGCAATGATTTGATCTCGTGTAGGCGGACCGCCCGGGTCACGAGGGCCGCCAGGGCAAAGATCAGCACCCCGATTACGGCCACTGATACGGCACTCAGCAGACGATAAAACGGCACGGCATTTAAGGCGGTGCGCAAAGGTTCCGCCAGCATGACCAGGGCAATCCCCATCACCATGGCGGCCAATAACAGGCGCAACAGGCGTGATACCAGCGCCCGGTCCGGCACAAAGCGTCCATGACGCCATAATCCGATGCCCAGCGCCATGGCATTCACCCAGCCGGCAATGCTGGTGGCGATGGCCAGACCAACAAAGCCGATGGAGAAAAACAAGGCCGCCCCCAGCGAGACATTGACCAGCATGGAAAGGGCGGCAAATTGCATGGGGGTTTTGGTGTCTTCACGGGCAAAATACCCCGGCGCAAATACCTTGATCATGATAAAGGATGGCAGACCAAACGCATAGGCCATCAGAGCATGGCCGGTGGCCGTGGCGTCCTGGCCGGTGAAGGCCCCGTGTAAAAACACCCCTTCAATAAAATAGACCGGCAATACCCCCAATGCGATGGCCGCCGGCAGGGTCAAGGCGGCGGAAAGCACCAATGCTTCGTTCAGGGTATCGGCGGCCCCCTTTTCATCGCCGCCGCGCACCTGGCGCGACAGGCCGGGCAATAACGCCACCCCCATGGCGATGCCCACCACCCCCAATGGCAATTGATATAGCCGGTCGGCATAATACAGCCAGGCCACAGCCCCTTCCTGAAAGCTGGCAAAAACCTGCCCCACCACCAGATTGATCTGCACCACACCGGCGGCAATGGCACCGGGCACCCCCAGGGCGATCAGACGGCGCACGCCGGGGGTGAGGCGCGGGCGTACCAGCGCCAGTTTGATGCCGATATGACGACAGCCCAGCACCACCACCAATACCTGCAACAGCCCCGATACGCCGACCCCGATGCTAAGATACAGGGCCGCCATTGCCGGCTCTGCCGGACTGCTCAGCAGGATGGAAACCAGCACGATGTTCAGAATGAT
>WFTT01000037.1 GCA_015485335.1 Robiginitomaculum sp. | reverse complement strand
TGGACGAGATTGCCCGGCTCAGCCCCACCATGAGCGCGGTCAGCTTTGCCATGCTGGACGAAAAGGGATCGGTGCAATGGCCTTGCACCAAGGATGCACCAGAAGGTACACCGGTGATGCATGAGCACGAATTTGTGCGAGGCAAGGGCTTATTTGTCCTGACCGAATTCACCCCCACCACCGAGCGCGCCAATCGCAAGTTTCCGCTTCTTTTGACCACCGGGCGGTTGCTCAGCCAATATAATGTGGGCCAGCAAACCCGGCGCACGGAAAACTCACGCTGGGCGATGCGGGACGAGTTGGAAATCCACCGCGCCGATGCCGATATGCGCGGCATTCGCACTGGCGATCTGGTGGCGATCCAGTCGCGCATGGGTGAGACCACCTTGCGCGCCCGTATTTCGGAACGGGTACAGCCGGGGGTGGTTTACACCACCTTTCACCACCCCGAATCCGGAGCCAATGTAGTCACCACCGAATTATCGGACTGGGCCACCTCCTGCCCGGAATACAAGGTAACGGCGGTACAGGTACACCCGGCCAATCATCTTTCAGACTGGCAGAACCAACGCAAAACCGCCGCCAATGAAGCGGCGCAATAACCGTTATGGCCGAGCAAAATGCCAACCAGAAAATCAAGGCCATGCGCCTTGGCCCAAAGGGGCAACAGGATATTGACTGGTGCGCCCCCAATGAGCTGCCCATCGGCATGGTCTATAACCAGACCCCCCATGCGGTGATGATGGCCACGCCGGAAGACTTGCACGACTTTGCCCTGGGCTTTGCGCTTTCTGAAGGGGTGATCAACCAGGCCAATGAGTTGGAAAAGATAGACATCCACCCCTTAAAGGGCGGGATCGAGCTACATATGCAGATCCCGGACAAGCGCGCGGAACGCCTGAAACTGCATGGTCAACGGCGGGCGCATTTTGGCCGCGCCGGGTGCGGCCTTTGTGGTGTAGACCGGCTGGAAGATGCCATCCGCCCTTTGCCGCAATTGCCTGATACTGATTTGCGTCTGTCCTATACACTGGCGGGTAAAGCGGCCAGTGCGCTGGCTGAGGCACAGCCCCTGCGCCGCGCCAATAAAAGTGTGCACGGGGCCGCCTGGGTAGATGGAGACGGCCGGATGATGATGGTGCGCGAAGATATTGGTCGCCACAATGCGCTGGACAAGCTGATCGGTGCAGGCGCCAGTGAAGGTACAGATTTTGACAACGGCTTTGCGTTGCTATCCAGCCGGTGCACGTTTGAGTTGGCGCAAAAATGCGCCCTTGTGGGCATTCATGCCCTTCTGACCCTGTCTGCACCATCGGCCAGCGCCGTGGACACCGCCAAGCGGGCCAATCTGGCGCTAGCCTCATGGGATCGGCGCGCCGGAACACTGGTGGTGTTTAGCGGCGCAAGCTGGGTGGCTTAGGCTCAGGCCCTATTTTATCGAAATCGGCCGAAAATCATGGTTGGTGACCACATCATCAAATCGGATCTTGCGGATGATCGCCGTGCCGGCAACCTTGTTGTGCTCCTCCACCTTGACCAGCGGACCTCCATACCAGGCGGGGGCATATTTCTGGTAAATATCAAACTGTTTCACCTTGGCGATGGGGATTGGGTGAAAGGGACGCTCGGCCACATAATGCAGCCAGTGGATCATGCCATCCTTCTTGCCCACCGCGATTTTGCCCGTCATGTATTTGGCAATATCAGCGCCTTTTCCTTCGCCGCTGACATAATAACTGTCTGCAATTTCAAAGCCATAAACCAGCTCATCATCATCTTCGCTAACCAGCGTTACCCCTTTGCTCAGGCGCTGGCGCAAAGGCGGCAAATACAAATCCTTATTGGCATCGTAATCTTCACTGCTGTGCTTGAGGTTTTTACGTTGTTGGCGACGAGCCTGTTTGGCGTAACCCTTTGGATCCTTTTTATAATCGGGATACAGAATGGCCCAGCGCTGTTCCTGTGGTGCCCCCGGATTAAATGATTTTTCAAGGAAGATTTCACCAAAGCGAACAATCTTGCGCCGAAAATAAAACACAACGTCAGCATTTTTAGCATTTCTGACCTCGGCCTCGACCAAGGCAGCCTCCAATGGAGCCGGCAGCGCCGATGCCGCCATTGCGGGAACGCCATAAAGGACCATCCCAGCAAGAACGAATACAAAAGCTGATATGCGGTTTTTAATCATGGAAAACATACTCCAAACAGTTTGTTCTGCACCATTATCGTGTTTAAGCGGGAAAAGGAATGGGTGCGGTTGCGATCTCTATTAATCCTCTAAAAACGGCAAAATGACGGCCTTATCGTCCGAAAAGGGGCAATACAGAGGCGAAGCATTATCCTAAGATTCGAACCGTTCTTTTTCTCCTTGCCCCCGCTTGTTAAAGATTGAAACCTTTATTGACTGGACTTTTACATAACATTTCTTCCATAATAGCTTAACAGCACGTAGGATTTGACATTCTTGAATTTCCCTTTAGGGGAAAGAATTCGGCAGACGGGGCTATGGGCGGTTACCTTGTTATGTCGCCATGGAATAAGCGAGGATGATTCTGCGCTTTCACGCCATATGGCAGAGCAGTTTGGGCAGAGCAGTTTGGTATGAAATCATCACACTCAGCAGATACGATGAATGGCGCAGAAGCGGTTATGCTGGAAATCCAGACCCATTTGCGGGCCCGGGCGGGCGAAAGTGCCATCATTGGACCGGACACCAATATCACCCGTGACCTGGGTCTCGATTCGCTGGCCATCATGGATTTTATTTTTGACCTTGAAGACAGCTTTGATATTTCCATACCCATGGAACGCATTGCCGAGGTGCAAACCTTGGCTGATTTAGCCAAAGCGATAGAAGTCCTGCAAAAGGAAGCGGCCTGATATGAGTAGCATATTCGATAAATTTGCGCCCCTGCAGGAACAACACGCCAGCCTGACGGCGTTGGGCCGCAGTCCGGCCGATATCGAGTTTCAGGAAATCATATCGCCAACCGAAGCCACCTTGAACGGCAAACGCACCATATTGATGGGCACCAATAATTATCTGGGGCTGACCTTTGATGCTGAGGCCGTGGATGCGGCCATAGAATCCTTGAGAACCGAAGGCACTGGCACCACCGGATCGCGCATCGCCAATGGCAGTTATGACGGCCATAAAGAGCTGGAAAAAGAACTGGCCGAATTTTATGGCATGCGCTCGGCTATTTTGTTTTCCACCGGCTATCAGGCCAATCTGGGAGCAATTGCGGCCCTGGCCGGTCGGGATGACTATCTGTTGATTGATGCCGACAGCCACGCCAGTATTTATGATGCCTGTCGTCTCAGCGATGCTCAGGTCATCCGTTTTCGCCATAATGACCCGCAGAACCTGGCCCGCAAGCTGGAACGCCTGGAAGGCACTTCGGGCAGCAAGCTGATTGTGGTTGAAAGCATTTATTCCATGCTGGGTGATATGGCGCCCTTGAAGGAGTTCATTGAGATCAAGAAAAAATACGGCGCGTATTTGCTGATTGATGAGGCCCATTCCCTGGGGGTTATGGGCGCACAGGGGCGCGGCCTTTGCGAACAAACCGGCCTGGAAGACGATGTGGATTTCATCACCGGCACATTTTCCAAAAGCATTGGCACCGTTGGCGGCTTTCTGGTTTCCAATCTGCCAGGCCTGGACATCGTACGCTTTGTCAGCCGCCCTTATATGTTTACGGCCAGCCCGCCGCCATCTGTGGTGGCATCGGCCAGAAAGACCCTGTCGCGCATTGCCGGCGCCACGGACCTGCGCAAAAAACTCTGGGACAATGCGGCCCAGCTGTATAATGGCCTGAAGGCCGCCGGTTTTGAGCTTGGCCCGACATTGAGCCCGATTGTCGCCATTCGTCTTTCGGACCCGGAAAAGGCCATTGCCCTGTGGAATGGTCTGCTAGATGCCGGGATTTATACCAATCTGGCATTGCCCCCGGCAACGCCTTTTGGCTGGTATTTGCTGCGCTCTTCTATCAGTGCAGCCCACACCCCTGAACAAATCGCCCTGGCGGTGGATGTTTGCACAAGAATTGGCAAAGAACTGGGCCTTATCACCTTATCCAACAGCAAGAAGGCCGAAGCCGAAGACATGCAAGTCAATGGCGCAAAAACGCTTAATGGCGCTTCTGAAAAGCGCCCTTTTTCCACATCTGAATCAGAATCTGCGGCGCCGACAAGAGCGGGTGCGCCCGTTGCCAGGGCGTAAGCGTCAGGGTAATTCCCGTTCGCCTTTCTATTTTCCAGGCCACATAATCGGCACGACCTTCAAACGTCACAGCCCCTTTGATAATACGCAATAAATTTACGCTTTTGCTGGCCATACGCCGCGCCCGCCATTGACGTTTCATGGCTTTGCGGCGGTCATCCTCCATGGGGATATGGTAGGTGTTTTCCCCCATTGAGGCGGGCAGAAACCCTGCCGCCATCATAGCCGGTAAAAACAACCTGTCATAGCGCACCGCGGCTAGCTCTACGATCAGATCGGCACGGCTGGCATCTTCAATACGTAATTCAGCGGCATAGGTGGCACGAAACAGCGCTCGCCAGAACGCCCCCGGCGTACCACAATCAGGGCCAAAACATACCGCCCAGTTCATTGCGGTCATTACCGCATCGCGCAGGGCATCATGCACAGCGGATCTGGCCGCCTCATCACGCGCATAAATCAGGGCAGCGGGCTGGGCAAACCGTGCCCAGATTGAAATATCCAGTGCATCCGGGCGTGCCAGCGCCGCAAAGCGCGACAGAGTCATAATGGCAACTTTGGCATGTACCTGGCGGCCTTCATATTCACTTTTGAAATAGCGCACAAAGGGCGGCACCCATGTGTGAGCCGCACGAGAAATGAGTCCATCACCATAGCCTTGTGGCCCTTTGGTCAGGATATAAAAGTCCATCAGGCCAGTGCCATCGCCAGTGCGCAGGCAAGATCCATAAAACAAAACGGCCTGGGCCTGTTCACCCATTTCCTGCACCAGTTTTTGTGCCAGAAAGCGGGCTTCATCCATTACCGGCTGATCCATCTCCGCCGTAATCAAATCATCAAGTTCGTCCTGCGCCCTGATCATGGTGCAATAAAATCAACCTGCATATCACTGGTGAAATGCAACCGGCCTGTGGGGCCTGGCTCAAAGGTTTCCCCATCAATAATAAAGGGTTTGTGGGTTTCGATTTTCAATTCATCGGCACTGCCGCTGCGATAGCCGGCCGTCTTCATCCAGGGTTTGATGCGCTTGGTGAAAATCGCCAGCACCGCCTGTAACAAATGTGGCGGCGGGGCATCAATATCCAGCCATTTCACCGCCCGCGTGCTATCCCCCCAAAAGGGCCAAACCCCCAACAGGAATGAATTAAGCGTAGTCAGCACCATGCCAAACCGCGGATGGGAGCTGGTATCTTGGTCATCAAAACAGATGCTCATCATGTCTCCGGCTCGCACACCCTTTCCATCTGCCCCGAAAATTGCCCCCCAAAAAAACCGGAAAATGGTTACAGCCACCGCAGTATTATGGGTCAGCCCTTTGGAATGTACGTGCGTCTGGGCCAGATTGGTGGCCTCGCGATAACCGCCAAAACCTACCAGCATGCCATGTACCGGCGCACGAAAACCGTCTTCCCACGCAATGCGCATAACATGACGGCGGCGGATGTGGTGGGTGGTGATGCCGGTTTTGCGCAATTCAAGAAGGCGGCGAAAGGTGTCGCGCTTGTATTTGGCAGTGCCGGTATCATGGGCACAGACATTGGTCTTACCCGAGGGCAGAACGCAAAACAAAGGCAAATCCTGGCCAAATACCCCGGGGCATTGGCTCAGCACTTCGCGCACTGTGCCATCCCCCCCGTCAATGACCACAATTTCCACGCCCAGATCACGAAAGCGCTCCAGTATGCCAGCAATATCCTGGGTTTGCTGGGCCTGTTCCACAAACACATCCGGATCATCGGCCGCAGCCTGTTCAACGCCATAGCGTTTACGGTTCAGGGTGCTGAACGGGTTTTGCACAACGCCAATGCGGGCTAATGTTGATGACAGGATCGGCTTCACAACCACCGCACTTTCGGCCTAGACCATTGACATATTTGTGTTTATCGAACGTGTTGAGGGTGAGTAACTCCATATCCGCCTGATGGCAATGTTTGTCACCAGCCGACCGGGAATAATTTAAAGACATTATGATACAGCCTTTTCGTTTCGCCCATATTTCAGATATACATCTGCCGACCTATGGGGCGGATTGTAAGCCGGTGACCGCCTTTTTGAACAAGCGTTTTTTTTCGGCGCTCTCCTGGTTTGGCAAACGCCGGCACATACACCAAAAGGCCGTTACCGATCATCTGGTCAGGGATTGTTTGGCCAGCGCGCCGGACCATATTCTGGTCACCGGGGATTTGATCAACCTGTCTCTGGCCGGTGAATATGAGCGTGCCTTTGCATGGCTGCAAAGCCTGGGAACGGCGGACATGATTAGCGCCATTCCAGGCAATCATGATCTGTTGCTGGACACCCCGGCGGCGCAAAAGGGGCTGGCGCTATATACGCCCTATATGGGCGGTGATGATAATAATAGCCAACAGTTTCCGTATGTTAAACGAAGAAAAGACGTGGTCTTTATCGGCCTGTCTACGGCCATAGAAACACCCCTTGGCTGGTGCAGTGGCCGTTTGGGCGAGGCACAAAGAGAACAGCTGCGGACCATTCTGGATGAGGCACAGCGCGATGGTCTATGCCGCATTGTGGCCCTGCATCATCCCCCTGCGGGCAAGAACAAGCCCCGCGGCGGCCTGGAAGATCAACCTGAATTTGCCGCCATCATTGCCGACTGCGGCGCGGAATTGATCCTGCATGGCCATACCCATCAATCCTCCATGCACGCCCTGCCCGGTCCCAATGGCCCAGTACCGGTGATGGGGGTGGCCTCGCTTTCCGTGCGGCCGGGCAAGGGGTATCCGGCGGGGTGCTGGCATGAATACACACTGGAACGTGTCGAAAACCATTGGCAAATTTTGTTAAACATTCACCGTTATACAGGTCCGGACACACCACCGGCACGGGTTGCACAAGCAATCTTGAACAGCGCGTGACACCCCCATACCTTGCCAAAAGGGACAGGTCTTTCTAGGTTCTGAACTCGTTCAATTCATATAATATGACCCCCCATCACACCATTGAGCAGCGCCAGTGAATAACCAGTCCGACCTCATTTCTGCCCGCAGGACGGCGCTAAAGCCGCGTCAGGGGCATTGGTTGATGCTGGATACCTATATGCTGCGCCTGTTGGCTAAACCTTTGATGGTTTCGCTGGCCGTAGTGATGGCGGCTTTGTTGCTGGAACGTCTGGTACGCCTGTTCGAATTGTTGGCCGAACGCGGCGGCGGTGCGGGCATGGTCTTTGCCATGGCGGCGAACCTTATTCCCCATTATCTGGGACTGGCCTTGCCGGCGGCGTTCTGCTTTTCCATGCTCAGCGTTATTTTGCGTATGTGCGAAGAAAATGAAATGGATGCCCTGGAGGGCAGCGGCTTGTCGATACAACGCATTGCCGTTCCCTATCTTGGGGTTGGGGTAGCTCTGGCCCTGATCAGTGTGGCCCTGTTTGGATATGTCCAGCCCTATAGCCGCTATGCGTTCAGCGCCATCAAACATGCTTTGATCAATTCCCCATGGGACGCCCAGGTCATCCCCGGCACCTTTATCGATACCGGTAATGGTATGCGCCTTAGTGCGCTGGAGGTTGGCCCCGAGGGCCGAAAGCTGAAAAACGTGTTTGTATTTCAGGTCACCCCGGATGAAAGCGGTGAAAAAACCGTGGAAACCGCCATTACGGCCAAAACCGGCGAGCTGATTGCACACAAGGAAACCGGCAAGCTGGTTCTTAGCCTGAAAGATGGCATCACCATGCCCACCAGCGAGGACGGTGGCACCACGGCACTGGCTTTTGGCTCGCTGGATATCAGCCGCGATTATGCCGCCAACGCCCCTATTTTTCGCCCCCGGGGCTTGAGCGAACGCGAAATGACCCTGGATGAGTTGTGGAACGAGGCGGCTTTACCCGGCCCGGCGGACCGACGGGCGCGGCTGAAATCTGAATTTCATGCCCGTCTGGTACGAGGCATCTCTCTGATTTTCCTGCCCTTGTTGGCTGTCCCCATGGGTTTGTCGGCCAAGCGCACCCCCCGCTGGGAAAGCATTGCCTTAACCGGCGTGATTATCATTGCCTATCACCAGTCCATACAATTACTGGAAGGGTTTGGTGATTTGCAGATCATTGACCCCGGGCCGGCCATATGGGGGCTGGGAGCCGCCTTTGGGCTATTTTGTTCATGGTTGTTTTTCTCCACCAAAGGACAGGGCCAGGGCATGCCCCTGCGCCATATTTTCCGATTTGTAAGTTTTATCACTCGGCGTATAAAACGCCTGCTGCCGGCGCGCTTTCGCCCTGAAAATCAGGCACAAACCCCATGATTTTATCGCGCTATCTTTCCCGGCAAATGGCGCTCAAAATGTTTTGGGTGTTGCTCGCCTTTACCTCTCTCATGCAATTAATCGACCTGTTAGGGGCCTCAACCGATATTATTGAACGCGGCGAAGGCCTGTGGGGATTCTTGAAATACATTGCCTTGCGCATGCCCATCACCATGCAGCACCTGGTGCCAATCTCAACTTTGCTGGGGGCGGCCCTGACCTTTTTTTCGCTGGCACAAAACAGCGAAATGATTGCGCTGCGCGGATCGGGCCAAACCCCCTATCGCGCGGTTTTTATGCTGGTGCCCCTGACCTTGCTGATCGGGATTGCCTATTTCATACTTTCAGATCAGATCGTGCCTCGCGCGGACAAGGTTTTTGTATCCTGGTGGGAAAGCACAGATCCTAATGCAGGGACCAAGGACGGCGCGAATGCGGAACCCGGCGACGAGGTCTGGGCGCGCACCACCTTTAGCGTTATTCGCATCAAATCCCATAGCGAGGGCGGCAGACATCTCGAAGGCGTGACCATATATTCGCTGGACCAGAACCAGCAGATATCTGAACGTATCGCCGCCAAAACCGCAGACTGGCAAGGAGATGGCATCTGGATGCTGAAGGGCGTTGATCGCTATATCGGCAATGATGGTGGTTCCAGCACCTTTTCCATGTCTGCCATGAGCTGGCATACGGCCCTGCGCCCTTCAACGGTTCTGGAACTGGCCAATCCGCAGGTGAGTATCTCGACCTCTGGATCACGCAAAGTGATCAAGGGGCGGGCCGCCGGATCCCGTTCTGGCGACTATTATCAATTGCAATTGCAAAAGGCCTATCTGACCCTGTTTTCACCTTTGATCATGCTGTTATTGGCCGCCCCGGTGGCTGCGGGCTTGCGCCGATCAGGCACCACGACCCGTTATCTGGGCTTTGCCGTCATTGCCGGGTTCAGCTTTTTGCTGATGGATGGCATTTTACTTTCCCTGGGTCAGGCGCATATTGTGCCCATGTATGCTGCGGCCTGGGCCACGGCCATACTTTTTGCCACAGGCGGCAGCTGGGTTTTGTTACGTCTGGAAAATTAGGTCGTTTACTGATGAGTACTTCTCTTTGCATTGACCCCGTAACCAACAAGGCACAGCTGAAAGAATTCATCCGCTTGCCCAATGACCTGTATGGCCAATACCCGAACTGGATCCCGGCCCTGGAGATGGAGCGCCTGGGTATATTGGACCCCAAGCAAAGCCCCTATTTTGAACATGCCGAAGCGCAATACTGGATCGCCCGCCAAAACGGTAGAGCCGTAGGCCGCATCAGCGCGCAGATCGACCAGATGTCACTGGAGGCCAATGACAGCACCACCGGCCATTTTGGCATGATCGTGGCAATTGATGATCCGGCGGTCGTCAAAGCCCTGCTGGAAACTGCTGAAAACTGGTTAAAGACACGCGGCATGAAAACCGTACAGGGGCCGTTTAACCTCTCCATCAATCAGGAAGTCGGCTTGCTGATTGATGGCCGCGAGACCCCGCCCATGATGTTGATGGCCCATGACCCGGCCTATATGGGTGGGCATATAGAGGCGGCGGGTTATGCCAAGGCCAAGGATCTGTTGGCCTATATTCGTGGTACCGACTTTCTATTCCCGGAAAAGTGGCGCCGCATGGCCGAACGGCGCAGTGGCCATGTCACCATGCGCATGTTTGACATGAAAAACTATGATCGGGACATCAAACACATTGTCAGCATTTTTAACGAGGCCTGGCACAATAACTGGAATTTTGTGCCGATGACCGAAAAAGAAGTGGACCACATGGCCAAGGAATTGCGCCCGCTGATCCGCAAGGAGCTGGCCTGGTTTGCAGATATTGATGGAGAACCGGCGGCCTTTATTGTCTGTCTGCCGGATGTAAACAATGCCATTGGCGATCTGAAAGGCAAGCTGTTGCCCTTTGGCTGGCTAAAGCTTTTATGGCGCCTGAAAGTCAAACGCCCGGCCACGGCGCGGGTGTTGCTGATGGGCGTGCGCAAAAAGTTCAGCGATGGGGTTCTGGGACAAATCCTGCCATTTCGGCTGATTTATGCGCTGGAATCAGATCTTTATGAATCACCGATCAAACAGGTCGAAATGTCGTGGATTCTGGAAGACAATGAACCAGTCAAGCGGATGATCGAAACCCTGGGCGGCAAAGCCTATAAAACCTATCGTGTCTATGAAAAGGCGCTATAGCCAGCCTGCTTCGCGATACCATTTTGCCGTTTCGGCAAAGCCTTCCAACAGCATAATTTTTGGCGTCCAGACATCAGCAGGCACAAGATGCGTTTTCCGGGCCGACCAGTCGGGGTGCAGGATTTCGCGCGCCTTGCCCTCATCAAAAATACTGACCTGTCCCCGCGCCCGGGCCAAGGCCCCGTTCAGCCGTGCCGCCAACACCACCAGACCCGGTGGCAGATGAAACGGCCGCGCCCGACAGGACACGGCCTGACAGGCCGCGGTTACAATCTGTGCCCAGCTATACCCATCCAGTTCAGCATCCGTAAGTTCCAGTAATTGCTGTGTCGGCCCCCCATCACACAGGGCGCACAGGGCATTGGCTGCATCGCGCACATGAATCAGGCTTAAACGTGCTGCCTTGTCGCCCAGCATGGGATGTATCGGCAGGCGCGCGGCCTTGAATATGCTTAACGTCTCACGATCCCAGGGGCCGTAAATGGCCGGCGGACGCACCACCAGCCAATCGCCATCCAGCTTCATTACGGCCTCTTCGGCCTTTTTTTTGCTGGCCCCATAGGCCGACAAATGCGGCTCGCGCGCCGTAAAGGAGGAAACACTGATAAAGCGGGCATTGGGAGCATTTTGCCGCCAAGCCGCCGCCAGGCGCCGGGTACCGCCAAAATTGGTACGCATCAGGCTGTCCGCATTGCCTTTAATGGCGCCGGCAATATGGATAATGGCATCGGCCCCGGTGGTCAGGCGTTTTAGGGCCGCCTCGTCCTCCAAATCACCGGGCACCAGCTCCAGCCGGTGGGGGGCGAGCTGTTCATGAATGGGCATAGAGCGCACAATCGCCCGCACGCGCCATCCTCTGGCACACAATGCCTCTACCAGATAACGTCCCAGAAACCCGGTGGCGCCCGTTAACGCAACCAGAGGGGCGCCTGATTGGCTCATGCGTTGCCCGGAGCGTGGACAGTCGAGGATTTACGCGCCCGTTCAAAGGCACCTTCCAGATACATCTGGCGGGCCTTCATGCGGCTCAATTTACCCGAAGAAGTTTGCGGCAAGCTGTGCGGCGGCACACTGACAACTTTGGCCATCAGGCCGTATTCAGCGCTGACCAGACCTTCAATGGCACTGAGCAAAGAACTGCGCCGTTCCGGATCGGAAATGCGGGTCTGTACCAACAGGATCACCTGTTCGCCTTCGCCATCATCCACCGAAAACGCCGCCACATCCCCGGCCCGCAGGACTTCGGAGCCACTTTCCGCGGCCCATTCCAGATCCTGTGGCCAGACATTGCGACCATTGACCAAAATCAGATCCTTGACCCGGCCAGTAATAACAATCTGGCCATCACGGAAATACCCAAGATCACCGGTATCCAGCCATCCATCGGGGGTCAGCACACAGGCGGTTTCACCGGCATTGCCATAATATTCTCGCATCAGGCTGGGGCCGGTCACAAAAATCCGCCCGACTTCGCCCTCTTTCAGCGCCTTGCCCGAGGCATCACGCACTTCCATCTTGTGACCAGGCAGCGGGCCGCCGCACAACACAAAAGCACGCTGGGGAACGCCGCTGCCGTTGGTGGTAGTTACCGCACGGGATTCCTTGTCCAGGATATTCAGGTCCAGACGATCATACACCAGGCCCTGCCCTTGGGGCGCAAAACTGATGGCCAGGGTGGCCTCGGCCATACCATAACTGGCAACAAAGGCCTTGCGATCAAATCCAACCGGCTCAAAACATTCGATAAATCTTTCCAGCACCGGCAGACGGATCATATCACCGCCAATACCAGCCGCGCGCCAGCAGGAAAGGTCCAGATGGTCCAGCTTGGCGGTTCGTGCCCGACGGGCGCACAATTCGTACCCAAAGGACGGGCTGTAGGCCAAGGTGGCACGATTATCAGAAATCATTTGCAGCCAGCGTAGCGAACGGCGGGCAAAATCCCGGGTCGGCAACAAATCAACACTGAGCTGGGATGCCAGTGGCGCCAGCAAAAAGCCGACCAGCCCCATATCATGATAGAACGGCAACCACGAACAGGCCCGGTCCCCTTCGCGAATGGCCAGCCCATCACGACAAATGCCGCGCGCATTGGCCATAAAGGCCTCGTGGGTGATCTCAACGCCCAAAGGAAACCGCGTTGTGCCTGATGAAAATTGCAAATAGCTCATGTCCTGGGCCTTGGCACGGGGCAATTCCATATCGGCTCCCAGTTTGGGCGGCAGAGCCGCCAGCGACCCGGCATAGACCAGGTCCAGCGTTTGTGCCGCATCTTCAATCCATTCCACCAATGAAGCTGGACCAAACACCGCCTGGGCGCCACAGACCTGCATAATTCGTTTCAGGTGTGCGATATAACCTTCCTTGCCACCAAAGGCGACCGGCAGAGGCAAGGGCGCCGGGATCAGTCCCGCATAGGCACAACCAAAGAACGTGGCCACAAAATCTGCATCGGTTTCCGCAATAATGGCCACCCGGTCACCGGCGACCAGACCAGAAGCGAGCATTCTTTGGGCCGCATCCAGTGCACGGGTTCGCAACTCCGAATAAGGCACCACCTCTTCCAGGCCATTGCGGGCACTATAGAAGTTTAATCCGCTCTGACCTTTGGCGGCATAGTCCAAAGCATCACTCAGCAGTTCAAAATCCGCCAAACGGCGTGGAAGACCGCTATTTGTTGGGGTAGGTTGAATATCAATCATACGCGCATCATGCCTTTGAATTCCATGGATAATAAGTTCAGCCCGCCGAGCTTCCAATGCCGACGGGAGCGTCTAGCACAGCAAATGGAAAAGTGCACCAAATCATCTGTAATTAGCCCCTCTTTGGAACAATATGCTGCATTTACCCACTGTAATGCAAGGCTCAGGCCATAGGTGCTGAGATTTTGCACCCATTTTGGTACGTAAACATACAGGCATAGTGTGGACTTGGATGCTGATAAAGCGTATCGCTGCGCGCATCTGGATTGGAGCCGGAATATCAATTCTCAAGGAGCAGATTGTGAAGCACACGGGCCTGCATATAAATACAGCAGCGCTGAGCGCTCTGGGCATTGAAAACAAACAGGATGTTCATTGGAACTGGCCAAATGCCGCCCTTTATGATGAGGCCATTGGCCGTCATGAGGGTCAGGTAGCGCAAGGCGGCCCCCTGGTCGTCAAAACCGGCCAGCACACCGGGCGTTCGGCCAAGGACAAATATATCGTTCGCGATGCAGAAACCGAAAATTCGGTCTGGTGGGAACAAAACGTTTCCATGGCCCCCTCACAATTCGACGTTCTGTGGGATGATTTCAAAGCCTATATGGGCGAACAGGAATTGTTCGTACAGGCGCTCTTTGGCGGCGCCGATCTGGATCACCGCCTGCCGGTCAATGTGATTACGGAATTTGCCTGGCATTCGCTTTTCATTCGCCATTTGCTGCGTATTCCGGCCGAGACCGAGCTGGAAAATTTTGCGGCTGAATTCACCATTATCAGCATGCCCGGCTTTCGCGCCGACCCCATCCGCCACGGCACCCGTTCGGAAACCGTCATTGCGGTCAACATGACCAAGCGTCTGGTGCTGATCGGCGGCACGTCTTATGCGGGCGAGATCAAAAAGTCTGTATTTTCCATTTTGAATTACCTGCTGCCCAAAAAATCCATCATGCCCATGCATTGCTCGGTCAATGTAGGTCATGATGATGCCGATGACGCCGCCATTTTCTTTGGCCTGTCGGGCACGGGCAAAACCACCCTGTCGGCCAATCCGGATCGTACGCTGATCGGTGATGACGAACATGGCTGGTCGGAAAACGGCCTGTTTAACTTTGAAGGCGGCTGTTACGCCAAAATGATCCATCTTAGCGAAAAAGCTGAGCCGGAAATTTATGCCACCACCAAAATGTGGGCTACGGTGCTGGAAAATGTGGTGATGGATCCGGATACCCGCACCTTGGATCTGGATGATGCCAGCCTGGCCGAGAACAGCCGCGGGGCCTATCCCCTAAGTGCCATTCCCAATGCCAGCCCCACCGGGCGCTGTGGCCACCCTAAAAACATTATCATGCTGACCGCCGACGCATTTGGGGTTTTGCCCCCCATTGCGCGCATGACGCCCAGCCAGGCCATGTATCACTTCCTGTCCGGCTATACCGCCAAAGTCGCCGGCACGGAAAAAGGCATTACCGAACCACAGGCCACCTTCTCCACCTGTTTTGGTGGCCCCTTTATGCCGCGCCACCCGTCCGAATATGGCAATTTGCTGCGGGATCTTATCGCCAAGCACAAGGTCACCTGCTGGCTGGTTAATACCGGCTGGACCGGTGGCCCCTATGGCACCGGCAATCGCATGCCGATCAAGGCCACCCGCGCCTTGCTGGCCGCGGCCCTGGATGGATCACTGAATGCCGCCGAATTTCGCACAGACGAAAATTTTGGCCTTGAAGTTCCCATTTCAGTGCCCGGCGTAGACAGTGCCATTTTGGACCCGCGTTCAACATGGGCCGATAAAGACGCCTATGATGCCCAGGCCAAAAAACTGGTGGCAATGTTTATCGACAATTTTGCAAAATTTGCCAGTCATGTTGGCCAGGACGTTCGCGACGCCGGCCCCAAGGCTTAATTAACGCCTTTTATAATTCGCACTGGCATTTTTTTTGGCGGGCATGTTAATCTGAAACATGCCCGCCTTTTTCCGCCTATGCCTTGTTTTATATGCGATTGCCCTTGGCCTGCCGGCGAAGGCTCAGACCCTGTGGTCTCCTGCTCCAGGGCAAAACTGGGACTGGCAATTGTCTGCTCCCTATGATTTCACCCGCCCGGTCGACATTCTGGATATTGATCAACAGGAAACCAGCGCCCAGACCGTGGCCATGCTGCATGCACAGGGCAAACACGTCATCTGTTATATCAGTGTGGGATCGTGGGAAAACTGGCGCCCCGATGCCAGCGCCTATCCAGAGGCCCTGAAGGGCAAGAACTATGATGGCTGGGCGGGCGAAAAATGGGTGGATATCCGCCGCCTAGACCTGTTGGGGCCGATCCTGAAGGGCCGGTTTGATGATTGCGCCGCCAAAGGCTTTGATGCCGTTGAGCCGGATAATATTGACGGTTTTGAAAACGATACCGGCTTTGCCCTAACCGCCGATGACCAGTTGGTTTTTAATCGCTGGCTGGCGAACGAGGCACACAGCCGGGACCTCTCCATTGGCCTGAAAAACGATAATGGCCAGGTGGCTGACCTTCTAAATGATTTTGACTGGGCCTTGAGCGAGGATTGCGACAATCAGAACTGGTGCACCGATTTCGAACCCTTCATTGCCGCCGGCAAAGCTGTCTTGCAGGCAGAATATACCGATACCGGGGCCAGCCTGGCCGGCTTTTGCACAACGGCAAAGGCGCGGGGATTTTCCGGCCTGTTAAAACAGCGCGATTTGCATGATTGGGCGCGTTTCTGTCCGCAAGACTCCCCCCTGGCCGCCTCCATCCTGCCGACGGCACGCAGTACCCGAACCGGCGAAGCGGTGACTGTTTTTGCCACCCTTATCAATGCTTCGACCACTGACAATGCCAATAACTGTACGATAGTCGCCCCGGCAGGGTTTCCCGCAACCTTGCAGTTTCAGACCACGGATACGGCCACCAATGCCCTGACAGGCACACCCGATACGCCGGTGGATATTGCCCCCGGTGCCGCCCAGAGCTTTCTCATATCCGTCACCCCTACGGCGGATCTGAATAAAAGTATGGATATGTATGTCCGCTTTGATTGCGCCAATACGACCCCGGCGGCGGCCTATCTGGGGACCAACACCTTGCACCTGTCCCCGGCGGCTCCCACAGGATCAGCGGACATCATCGCCATCGCCGCCACCACCAGCCATGATGGTACAGTGCACCTGCCCTCGGCACCTGGCCAGCATTTCTTTACCGCCTCGGCCATCAATATTGGGCAGAACAGCCTTATCACCACCCGGGTTGATGATGACGGGGCAGGCCTGCCCCTAACCATCACCCTATGCCAAACCAATGCCCAGGGAACTTGCCTCTCTGCACCTTCAGATCACGTTTCCATAAACCTGGCACACAATGAAACCGTTTTTTATGCAGTCTTTATGACCGCTACAGGGGACATCTCCTTTGATCCGGCCCTGCATCGTCTGACCCTTCGTTTTGAAGATAGTGCCGGTACTTTGCGCGGCGCCACCAGTATCGCCGTGCGCACCCCCTAGCATCATCCCTGACTTCATCTTATGCTTTATCAAAGCAGAACTAGAAAACAGGTACTATATGCCCCCCGTATTACTGACGATCGCCCTGCTTGGCGGCTACCTTCTTGGCTCCATTCCTTTTGGTGTCCTGTTGTCGCGCTGGTTTGGACTGGGCGATGTACGCAAGATCGGCTCGGGTAATATTGGCGCCACCAATGTATTGCGCACCGGACGCAAGGATCTGGCGCTGGCCACCCTCATTCTGGATGGGGGAAAATCGGCAACGGCCTATGTACTGGCCAGCCATTATCTAGGCCCCTATATGGGACTGGTGGCAGCGGTGGCCGCCCTATTGGGCCATTGTTATCCGGTCTGGCTGGGGTTTCGCGGCGGCAAAGGGGTGGCCACATTTTTTGGCGCGGTATTTGTGGCGCTGTGGCCGCTGGGCATTGCCTGCGCCGCCATCTGGCTTCTTACCGCGGCCCTTATCCGTATTTCATCCGTGGCGGCGCTGTTGTCGGTCAACAGCGCCCCGGCCATTGCGCTGGCGCTGGGCCGGCCTGACATCGCCATGTTCAGCGGCCTGATGGCCTTGGTGATCAGCATACGGCACTGGTCCAACATTGTGCGTATGATGAAAGGCACCGAGCCGCGTTTTGGTGAAAAGAAAAAATGAACCCACGACAGGCACTTGGCCCCCGGGCGCTGGTGGCCTGGTTATGTCTGGCGCGCACGCCCCAGGTTGGCCCGGTGGCATTTCGTGGCCTGCTCAGCCGTTATGGCGATGCAGAAACGGCGCTGGAGGCCCTACCTGCCCTGGCGCGACGTGGCGGGCGAATTGACCCATTGAAAATCACCAGCCGTGACGCGGCCGAAGCCGAAATAGAGGCATTGGACAATCTTGGCGGCCTGATCCTGCCTGCGTGCGATCCGGATTATCCAGAGGCGCTGGGTGCACTGGACCCTCCCCCACCAGTTATAAGCGTTCTGGGCGACGTGTCCGCCCTGGCCAAACCGGCCTGCGCCATGGTGGGGGCTCGCAACGCCTCGGCCATGGGGATGCGCATGGCACGGCAAATGGCCAGTGAATTGGGCGATCTGGGTTTTATCATCGTTTCTGGTCTGGCCCGCGGCATAGACGGCGCCGCCCATCATGGAGCTTTGCAAAGCGGCACCGTGGCCGTGGTGGCCGGCGGTGTTGACCATATCTATCCGCCGGAGCACGCCGATCTGCGCGAAGAAATTTTGCGTCATGGTACCCTTGTGTCCGAACGCCGGCTGGGCCACCGGGTCAGCGCCCGGGACTTTCCCCGCCGCAACCGGATTATTTCTGGTCTGGCCCTTGGGGTACTGATTATTGAGGCGGCGGAGCGCTCAGGATCGCTGATCACCGCGCGCTATGCGCTGGAACAGGGTCGCGAAGTGATGGCCACCCCCGGCTCTCCCCTGGATCCACGCTGTAAAGGCACGAACGGGCTGATCAAGTCCGGGGCTTTGCTGGTCGAAAGTGCCCAGGATGTTGCCGATGCCCTGTCCGGGCGGCGGCCAGAACAGTTACACGATCAAAGCGATCTGTTTGATATTCCGCCCGATAACGCCCCGAATGATGTGGATGTGGATCAGGCTCGCCCCACTTTGTTACAACTGCTCAGCCCCACCCCAACGCCCCGGGACGAACTGGTTCGCCAAAGCGGCCTGCCAGCGGCAGTCTGTGCGGCGGCCCTTCTGGAGTTGGAACTGGCCGGCCAGATCACCAGCCTGCCGGGCGGCATGGTGGCATTGGCCTAAGCAAAAAGCCCGGCACAAGGCACCGGGCTTTCTTCATGCTTTATGCTATCCCAAAGGCTTAGCGAAAGCCCTGGACCAATTGTGCACTGGCCTGTGCCCGATCATTAATGGGCTTGGCCGCATTTTGCAGCAAAGAGGTGCTCATGCTGGTCAAGGTGGTCAGACCGGCGAGATAGGTTTCCATGGCTGTTTTGGCGTAGTCGCTTTGCAGCTCGACCACATCTTGCAGGCTTTTGGCACTGGCCAGCGCCTGAGCCGTGGCAACCCCTTTTTCCAGACTGGTTTTGGCCAATTCTGACATTTCGGTATTGATCGCTTCAATACCCTTGCCCGCGATGGTCAGGCTATCGACCAGGGCTTCGGTGTTGGCTTTGACGTGATCGCCAAATTCACCGGCAGTACGCATAACCTGTTCAAAACCGTCCTGCATGGCGTCGCTGGAGGCTTTGGCAGCATTTTCAAAGGGTTCTTTTTCGGCTTCGGGTTTTTCTGCCTTGGCCTTGTTGGTTTTTGCTTGGGTCGTCATCACGAATTCCTGTCTATGCTTAAGCTATTTCGCAAACGCAGCAAGAATGAAATGAGGGAGGAGAGTTTTCATTCCTGCCAATAATTACGGCCCGAATATAGTGATATTTCGCACTTGCGTCAAGAAAATTGTGCACTGCACCATTTTGAATTCTTTACGGCTTGGAAAGGTCACCGGTCTTAAATCTTGAGGCTCAGCAACCCACGAGACAGTGCCCATGCGCCCCCTAGTGCTCGCCATTATGGTCATTTTGATCAGCCAGATCCCGGTTCTGGCCAAAACACCGCCCGAGCGCTTTGCCGCCATAGCGGTGGTTGAGGCCACCGGCGAGGTCTTGCACGCACGCCATGCCAACAAGCCGCGCCACCCGGCTTCGCTGACCAAGGTGATGACCCTGTATATGGTGTTTGATGCCATCAAGACCGGTGAACTAGGCTGGGATGACCCTTTGCGCGTGTCGGCCAAGGCGGCCAGGGCACACCCATCCAAATTGGGCCTGAAGGCCAATTCCACCATCAGTGTCGAAGACGCGGTGCGGGCCATGGTTACCAAAAGCGCCAATGATGTGGCCATCGTGCTGGCTGAACGTCTTGGTGGCGGCGAAGCGCGTTTTGCCACCATGATGACTAAAAAGGCCCACGCCCTGGGCATGACCGACAGTCGATTTGTGAATGCCTCGGGTCTGCCAGACAAGCGCCAGGTGATGACTGCCCGCGATATGGCGGTGCTGGCCTATCGCATCCACCATGATTTTCCAGCCGATTATCGATATTTCTCGCTCAGCAAATTGGTATGGAACCAGCGCAGCCTGCCAAATCACAATACATTGCTGGGCCGCGTCAAAGGTGTAGATGGGCTGAAAACCGGCTTTACCAACCAGTCCGGCTATAACATTGCCGTCACGGCGGAACGCAATGGCGAACGCCTGATCGTCGTGGTCTTTGGCGGGTCCACCGCGGCGGAACGCGATGCCTATACCACCAAATTGCTGGAGCGGGCTTTTGATGTACTGGACCAGCGCCGTGCCAATGAAACCCAGGCACCCGCGCTCCCCCTCAAAGATCTGGATGATCGCGAGCCTGTACTGGTGGCGGGCCTGCCAGGGCTGGCCCATCAGGGCGATGGTGAACGACGCGGGGTACAGATTGTAATCGATGACACCATCGAGACCCGCCCCTTGCCTTTGATCAAGGCGGCAACAACACCGCAAAGAAATTTGGCGGTTGTCCCTTCCGCCCCCACGGGCCAATGGGGCATACAGGTAGGGGCCTTTTCATCCGCCGCACAGGCCAGCGCCCGCCTGCATCATATCAGTGATATCGCCCAGAATGAGCTGGCCGGCCATGCGGGCCATATTGCCGAAGGGGAGCGCAATGGCGCGCCGCTGTATCGGGTGCGGTTTTTGGGCCTTAGCCCCGTGGGCGCGCGGGCCCTTTGCACCAAATTAAACCGTCTGGGCCAATCCTGTTTTGCCGTGCCGCCGGGCTGAGCCACTCAAAACGCAAATGCGGCCCCCTGCAGGGCATTCAGTTTCAGTACAATCAGCAGATCGCGCAATTCCTGGCGGGCGGCCACATGGCTCATGGAAAACTGGATGGCGCTGCCCTTTTGCGTCAAATCCAACAGCGTCAGTCCAGAAGGAAAGAGCTCGCGATAGATTACCCGCTCGCCAAAACCCGGGGCCAGTCGAAAGCCCAGCCGGTTTGAAAGAATTTGCAGGCTCTCGCCCACTTTTTGCTTGTTGCGCGCATTGATCATGCTCATGCGGTTGCGCATCACTACCCAGTCAATGCTTTTGTGTGCGCGGGCCGCCTTGTGTTTGCGGGCCTCCCAGACCATCTCGCTATAGAGACTGGGCCGCGCCTGGGCCACCCCGCCCTGGGCCGTATTGGCCAGCAGGTCAAAATCCACAAAGCTGTCATTAATGGGCGTTAAAATGGTATCGGCATCCCCATGGGCCAATCGGGAAAGATAGGTATCGCTGCCTGGGGCATCCACAATGATAAAATCATGATGGGCCTTCAGTGCACCCAGCGAAGCCTGCCAGTTATGGGCCTCTTCCTCTTCGCGCGTATCCAGTTGCCGGGAGACACCGGGTGCCACCAGGGCCATTTCAGGGATGGGCAAGGACTGGTTTTGCGCCTTGGCCCAAGCGGTCCGGTTTTCCATATATCGGGTAAAGGTGCGTTGGCGTGTATCCAGATCAATAACGCCGACCCGGTGGCCCATCCGCAACAGCGCCATTGCCAAATGCACCGCAATGGTGGACTTGCCGGCACCACCTTTTTCATTGCCAACCACAATGACATGGCCGCCCGGCGTCCCATGGGTTTTCAGGTTTTCAACGGTATCTTCATTCAATGGGGTTTGCATGACAACCTGATCCGAATCACGAACAGGGACAATTATGCGCCACTTCGCCAGATTTACACTCTGTTTGACTGCGCTTTTGGGATTTGTTTGCGCCAGTTATGCAGACATTACCACCGATCCGTCGCGCATTGTCCTGACCGAGCAAACCCGCGCCGGCGAGGTGAAGATTCATAACAGTGGTGGTCATACCATACGGATTGAAATCCATTGGAGCGATATTGCCCAGGGCCCGGATGGGGTATTGCACCCGGTCCCCCAGGAGGCGCCCCCCACCGCTTCGCGCGGTCTGCACCTTTGGCCCCGCCAGTTTACCTTGAAGCCCGATGAAACCCGTGCCGTTTATGTGGTTCTAGACCCCAAAAGCGAGATCGAGGGGGAACGCCGGGTGCATATTCGCATTAATGCAGACCGGGCTAATGGCAAGGGACCACGATGGGGCCTGACCCTTCCGGTATTTGTACGTGAAGCATCCATGGCAATGACCACCCAGATCACCGATATACGCTGGGCCGGGCCGCAAAGCCTGATGGTTACCCTATATCGGGATGGCGGGGCTACGCCCTATGGCCAGTTGGTGGTGACTAATGATCGCGGTGAAATCCTAGGCGAGCTGGGCAATGTCACCCTTTATGCAGACAAACAGAATATCCAGTATGAAATCCCCCTTGATCGTCCCTTGGATGGCAGTACTTATGTAACCTATCTGGGCGCGGGAGAGTTTGAAAATCAGACCTTTGATGTTCGCCAGATCAATTAATAATCAGCCGGGCGTGCGGCCGGTAAAGTCGGCAGGCACACAATACTGGCCAGACTGATGCAATTGCGAACAAACGCTTAGCGCCTCTTTGCGGCTGGTAAAGGGACCGGCCTTCAGACGTTCGAATATCCCCTTGGCACCCAGGTCCACCCGCTCAACGCGTGGCTCCAGATCAGTTAATACCCCCGGCGTTTTGGCTTTGATCTGTGTATAGCCTTCGAACGCGCGACTGGCGGAACGGTAACTGCCCAAATGCACGGCATAAAACAGGCTGCGTGCATCTTTTAGCGCCGGGGCCGGTTTAATTGAACGAGACCCATCGGCCCGATAAGCCGCCCGGTAAATCCGCGCACCATTGGCAACAGCCCCCAGGGTCCGAGCGGCGCTGGCCTTTTGAACTTCCATACGTTGCAGATCCCCAAGAGTGTTGGGCCGCGCGGGCGGCACATCCAGAGAAGCCTGTTTTGTACGCATTGGGCCATTCGCCGGTGGCATCAGGGCAGCCGCCAGCTGGTAAATCTCGGGGGCAGCTCTCTTTACCGACTGCAAATCATGCTCGTCTGCATCACGCAGGCGTGCCATCACCACATCCACCGCAATTTTCAGGCCCGGATCTATGGCATCGGCCATAGGCACTGACTTGGCCTTTTTGTGGCCAACGATGGGCAGCGAAGAACACCCCCCCAAAAGGGAGGCCGTCAGAACAGCGGTGATGAGAGTGGAAGTACGCATATCTATTAACTGCGCCAACATGGTTACCGAAGCCTTAATATCGGCGGTTACCAGGCCCCAATATCGCGTAAATGCACCCGCAAATCGCTGGGTAGTTCCGCCCCCCCACCCTGGCTCAGCAAATCCGACGGGGCATCACGGTCATTCAGATAGCGCCAGCCCTGAAACGGTCGCCTTGGTTGTGGCTCGGTGGGGATCAGGTCCAGCCCCAGCACCAGACGGCATCGCTGGATCCCGTCCTCGCCGATGACTTCTTCCAGTGCGACAATCTCCTGGCGGGCCTGTACCACACGCTTGATCACCCAATAGAGCGAACCACCGGCCAGAATTTCATCGGCACGACGCGGCGTCATGCGGGTAACATGATAAGGGTTTGGCCTCTCCCCGCGCGCCCGGCGCGCGGCAATGCGCGCCTTATACAGTTCCTGCAACTGGTCCAGCCGGTCAATGCCAACACAAAGTTTGATCAGGTGTAACGCCATGCCAGGCTTTATGCAGGATTCACGTTAAATGGCAAAGCCGCATCAGCGTTTTTCAAAGCCAAAATTGGTGATCGTGGTTTGCTCTTCAAATTTTTTGAACATAGCCTTGCCACGAACCGTTACGGTCTGATGTGTGGTCACCAGCGGGCCATCCGGCCAGGCCGGGGCAATATCCATCATAATGTTAAAATGCTTGATTTTGGCAACCGCCATTGGTTTGAAACTTTTTGGTGCATAAAAGCGCACCCCGGTCAGACGCTGTTCTTCCTTGCTGATGAACATTTCGCCTTTCAAATGGCTTGCGAAATCATCGTCATCCTCTTTGGTCTTACCTTCTTTCTCGTGCTCTTCCCCGTTATCATCACCAAAATTAAAAGAGCCAGGGGCCAGTTGAAAAGAAAACACATAATTGGCGCCCTCTTCGCGCTCGAAATGGGCAGAATTATTCAACAGTTTTTTGGGATCCTTGATCACCAGATCACGATCAGGGGTGGCCTCTTCGCCCTTTTCCGCCATTTTCTGCAAATCTTTTTGGCGCTGTTTAAGCATTTTACGGCGCGCCTTGGGGTTTTCCTCTTCGCTGGGATGAAGAAGAATATATTGTTCATCTGCCGGGCGTTGAGGATCAAAGGAAAGTTCGATCAGGGGATTATCTTCATCGCCGGTTTCCACGCGGGTGGAAAACGCAAAACGGTCTTCCCTGGCGTTATCTCTACGGATTTGCGCATCCGCAATGGCAGCCGCCAGCGCCGCCTCAGCCGGGGCGTTCAGGGCGGCGTCGCCAAATGCCACCATAGGCGAAAAAATAAAGAGACTAACAATAGCGCAAAAAGAATAAAAAGACCGGTACATAGGCAACTCCTGGCTTGCCCCCCGGCGAACCCGAACGCGCTTCTAGCGTGCCAGTAAGGCAATCACAAGGCGTCTTTTAGGCCGCGGCCTTTTCTCCACCCAATTCCCGCACCGCCGTGCTGGCATCGGGATCCACATCAAACAGATACCCCCCTTCATGGGCAGTTTTGGCCTTGACCAGCTTCATCTTGCGCAACACCCGCGAGGCGGCAAAGCGCACAAAACGGCTGGCAAAGCCCTGTTCCTCGATTTTGGGATTCATACCCAGACGGCGGCGCAAAATGCCATTGGTGATCTGGGCACCATTTTGCATAATGGTGCTAAAGGGGGAATATTCCATGGCGATGGAAACATTCATATCCCCAAGGTTTAACACCCGGTGCGGCGCATGCAGCGGCCAGCATGCAGCCTGCCCCGGTGCCAAATCATAAACCATCGCCTTTTTATCCATGGTTTTTTTGTAGGGCACATCATCATTATGTTCGTGTAGCAAAATCTCTTCGACTTCGTGCTCGGGCATGGTTTCATCATCTATGGGATAAACCCAGACGCGCTTGTGACCGCGTAAATGCCATAACATCACATCGGATCGGTCAATATGATACGGCACCCCGGCGGTGGGCGATGAAATCAGCAATCCGCCCATCATGCTGACTGGATTAAAACTGGGGTTCAGGGCCTTCAGTTCACCAATCATGGTGTTCAATAAGGCCGCATATTCGAGATGAATATTGAAGGTTTTGCGCAAATTGATCCACAGCCTGCCGGTGCGCACCGCGCGCAGCAAATCTTCGCCGCTATGATTACCCGGATCACCACCACGCCATGAGGCCATATCGTCCGCCCCTTCGTTCATGGTGCAAAAATCGGACAGATCACGCGGGTGTTTTTCGATCAGCTCGATCAGCTTCTCATCTGAGAACAGCGGACTTTTATGCAGCCGATGCTGCCATGTCAGAGGGGCTTTGCGAAAGTTTTCCCGCTGCGCTTGTGTCCAATTGGTAATCAATGGCTCTGCCATGGCCGAAACTCCTGCATTCTGCCCCATATTGGGGCATTGCCCTCAACGATAAGGGGAATTTTGCAAAAGTTACGCCAGCAAAGACCCGGTCCTAGATCAGGCTTCGGCGTTGACCTCAAAACGGACCAATACATCGCCTTCGCTGACCTGTGCACCGGGCTTGACCAGAATTTCGGCAATCACGGTATTAGTTTGGGCACTGAGAGCGTGTTCCATTTTCATGGCCTCCAGCACCACCAGGGCCTCGCCCTTGCTGGCCGTGGCCCCGACTTTACCCAGCACTTCCAGAACTTTACCCGGCATGGGCGCCACGATTACCGTGCTGGCTGCCGCATCCATGGCCGCCGCATCGGGGTTGGGCTGGCCCAACCACCAGGCATCGCCATTATCAAAGGTGACCTGCCCGCCATCACAAGGCATATTTTGCGCCCGGTGGGCCACCCCATCGATTTCAAAAGACACCGCATTGCCATCCGCGTGCACCTGATGCGCCTCGATCACAAGATCATCGCAGGCAAGGTGCCATGCGTTCTCGCCCACAGGCTGCATATGCACACGCAGGGTTTTCCCGCCATCGGCATAGCTGCGCACCAGATGGGGGGGCTGGTTCAATCGCCAGCCATCCTGCCGCTGCCACGGGCTGTATGCCTTGGCATCCAAAGAGGTGATTTGTATTACCAGGGCCGTAATCGCGGCCTTATAGGCCGGGTTTTGATGCACCCCGTTCAACAGGTCTTCATGGGCATCAATAAAGCCGGTATCGACCTGGCCCTTGTAAAAATCCGGAGCAGTCAGACAGCGCGCCAGAAACCCGGCATTGGTGCGCACTGGCCAGGATTGCACAGAGGCAACCGCCTTCCTGAGCGTATTGATGGCCAGTTCCCGTGTTGGGGCATGGGTAATGATCTTGGCCAGCATGGGGTCGTAAAACTCGCTGACCCGGTCCCCTTGCCCATAACCGGTATCGACCCGAATACCGCGCCCCTCAGGCAGGACAAAATGTTCCAGTGTTCCCGTGGATGGCATATAGGCATTGGCCGGGTCTTCGGCATATAGGCGCACTTCGATCGCCGTGCCACGCTGGGTAATCTGATCCTGTTCCGGTACCGAGCCACCGGCGGCCACACGCAATTGCAGCTCGACCAGATCATATCCGGTGACCAGTTCGCTGACCGGATGTTCCACCTGAAGGCGGGTGTTCATTTCCATGAACCAGAAGCCATCAGCGCGTAGGGGACCGGAGCCATCAACAATGAATTCCACCGTGCCGGCATTTTCATAACCCACCGCACGGGCGGCCTCGACGGCGGCCGAACAAATGGCGCTGCGCACGTCGGCGCTCATACCGGGGGCCGGAGATTCCTCGATTACTTTTTGGTGGCGGCGCTGTACCGAACAGTCGCGCTCGTAAAAATGGGCAATGCGTCCTCGACGATCCCCAAAGATCTGTACCTCGATATGGCGGGGGTTGAGAATAAATTTTTCGATCAGCACCCGATCATCACCAAAGGCCGCTTTGGCTTCACGCCGGGCCGATTCCAGAGCTTCCAGAAAACCTTCGACCGCATCCACGCGGCGCATACCGCGCCCACCGCCGCCCGCCACCGCCTTGATCAATACCGGATAGCCGATCTTGTCGGCCTCGGCGGCCAAGGTGCTTTCGCGCTGGTCTTCGCCATGATAGCCCGGCGTTACCGGCACGCCAGCGGCCTCCATAATGCGCTTGGCCTCGTCTTTCATGCCCATCAGGCGCATGGATTGTACCGATGGGCCAACAAAGGCAATATTGGCCCGCTCGCACGCCGCTGCCAGTTCCTGATTTTCCGACAAAAACCCATAGCCCGGGTGGATTGCCTCGGCCCCGGTTTGCTTGGCGGCGGCCATAATCGCATCCACACTGAGATAGCTTTTGGCGGCCTCGGCCGGGCCGATCAACACTGCCTCATCGGCCTCGCGCACATGCAAGGCATTGGCATCGGCCTCGGAATAAACCGCAATGGTGCGCATGCCCAAACGCCGGGCAGTTCGCATAATCCGACAGGCGATTTCGCCGCGATTGGCAATCAGAAGTGAGGTGAACATCAAATGGCCTTCCTAACCCTGCCCGTTTCGCATCGGTATGAGCATTATATTTTATCCCGAAAGCGGTTGGTAATTGGATAACGCCGGTCGCGGCCAAAATTACGGCGACTGATCTTCACCCCCGGCGGGGCCTGGCGGCGTTTATATTCCGCCAGATACAGCAGGTGTTCGATCCGGCGCACCACATCGGCGTCATAACCGCGGGCAATAATGCTGGCCGCGTCCACTTCTTCCTCGATCAGGCCATGCAGAATGGCATCCAGATCCGCATAGGGCGGCAGACTGTCCTGATCTTTCTGGTCGGGCTTTAATTCTGCCGTGGGCGGTTTATCGATTACATTTTGGGGCACCACTGGCCCATCTGGCCCCCGAGCACCGGCAGGCAGATGGGTATTGCGCCAGCGGCAAAGATCAAAAACTTCGGTTTTATAAATATCTTTCAAGGCATTATAACCGCCGGACATATCCCCATAAATGGTGGCATAGCCCACCGCCATTTCGGATTTATTGCCGGTAGTTAGCAGCATATGGCCAAATTTGTTGGATAGCGCCATCAGGGTCACCGCGCGCACCCGCGATTGCAGGTTTTCTTCGGTGGTGTCCGCAGCGCGCCCGGCAAAAAGCGGCCCCAGCATATCAGCATAGGTATCCACCGCTGCCTTGATGGAAATGCTATCATAGCGCACCCCCAACAGCTCGGCACAGGCCACCGCATCATCAAGGCTCTCTTGGGAGGTATAGCGTGATGGCATCATTACGCACCAGACGCGCTCCGGCCCCAGGGCATCTACGGCAATGGCCGCCGACAGTGCCGAATCCACCCCACCAGACAGCCCCAGCACCACGCCCGGAAAACCGTTCTTGTTTACATAATCCCCCAGGCCCAGGCACAGCGCCTGCCAGTCGGCCTCTAGATCATCAAGAGGGGGTGATAAAGGCGGGGCTTGGCATTGCCAACCCGTCTTGTTCTCCTGCCAATGACTGATCTGTACAGACGGCACAAAAGGCGGTGCGCACTGCACCATTTTGCCCTCTGCATCCCAGGAAAAACCACCGCCATCAAAAACCAGCTCGTCCTGACCACCGACCTGATTGATAAAGACCAGCGGCAAGC